>JAHHSJ010000037.1 GCA_020025295.1 Oscillospiraceae bacterium
GTGCAAGAATGTGCAAAAGTGTCGAAAAATACAAAAAGATAGGAGATACAAAAGAAAAGATCTTTATATAACTTTTTTGCGCAGCAAATTGCATTTGCTCTGAAATTCAAAGAAAAAAGTAATTTTTGACAGTATTTTTATGAAAACGGGTCTGTTCTGTAGAGCGCTTTCCAAGCGGGGGAAATGGCTGCTCATTGTAAAATCCAGTAAAAAGGTAGGAGATGTGCTTGGTGCAGCACCCAAAAGAACAAGGGCGGCTGTGCGATGGCACAGCCGCCCTTTTGCGGAGAAAAAATTGGTTTGTTGGAACGAATTGCGTTCCAAGGAGAGCAGAAAGCTAATTACTGCTCCTCTTTGCGCTTGTGGGAAATACCGAAGATGCCGGCACCGGAGAGAACAGCAGTGCCAATCCACAGACCCAGAGCAGCGGGATCGCCGGTGGCAGGAGTGGTGGCATTGGGCTGAGAAGGCTTCTCAGAAGGCTTCTCGGAGGGTTTCACAGAGGGAACCTCAGAGGGCTTCTCGGGGGGGGTCGGCACATCCGGATTCTCGTTCGGAACGGGAGTGGAAGGCTCCAGCGGACTCAGCGGAATGGGGAGGACCACATCATCCACAGGCTGAGTGCCCGCTTCGTCCAAGAAGTTCTTGCCGCAGATTTCACAATGCCAGTAGAGAATGTTGCCTTCCGTGGTGGCAGTAGGCTCAACACGCTCCACACGGGTCAGCTGATGCTTGGCAGAAACCAGATAAGCGGTGCCATCCACCAGAATATTGGCGTTGCCGCCCGTCAGAGCCTTCAGAATGAGCGTGTTGGCAACCGTCGTTTCAACGGATGCGAGCGCTGCGTCTGCACGCATGACATGACTATAAGGGCTTGCGCCGGTGGAAGGTCTGGTCACATAGTAGGTGTCATTGTACTCAGCAACGATCAGATACTGACCGCCGTCTTTCAGCTCAGTAGTACGCACATAGCCGGGCAATTCCTTGCTGGAAGGTTCGCCGTCCTTGACGGGACGATACAGCAGGAACTTGCTGCCGGCAGCCAAATCACCTGCTACGCTGGAAGTGGCGTCAAAGATGTTTTTGCCGTTACGCCAGAAGTGCAGATATCTGCCGGCCTCAGACTGAATGAAGAAGGTGTTGTCTTTGTTTGCAATGAAACGAATCTGCATTGCCTGTGTAGCAGAGGGGAGACCACGGTTGCCTTCGGGATTCAGCCAAATATTGGAGCCGTCAGAACCCGTGCCAACGACCTGATACAGTTCACCGTCCTGATGGAAGGTGTACAAGGCAGAAGCCAGAGGCAGGGTGCTGCCGGTATAGGATGTATTAGTACCGGTATATCCCTGACCGCCGGAGATTGTCACAGGACTCAGTTCAGCGGAAATCACACTGGGATCGGAGTTTACAATGTCTGCGTTGGGACCGACGGACACGCTGTATTCATCCTGACAGGTCATTTCGACCGGCTGAGTGGGATATACAGACTCCACATGGATTGTGGTAACGATGCCGTTGGAGGTGAAGGAAGTAGTGCCTTCGCTGACGCCAATATAGACGACCTTGTCCTCCTTACGCTCAGCTCGCACGATGGAAGAATCCAGTGCAGCCAGTTCTTCTGCGGAGGGCAGAGGAGCCAGCGTGTCCTCGTAGGAGTCGTACAGAGACACCGTCAGGTTACGCTTTCCGTCTACGACTGCGCCGGGAATCAGCTTGTCCAGAGAAATGCTGATGTACTGGGGGCTTTTGCCGTTTTCATACAGCAGGCCAATGGAGCCGTCCTCTTTCTGAGTCAGGCTGGAATAACCGTAGTACTGACCGGGTTTGTTGATCTCGTAGGAAGAAAGCAGACGCATGGTCTTGTCCTCGTTGAGAACGAAGGAGTAGATCTTGCCGTTCTGACGATCTGTGTTTCCGGTGGCAGCGGTGGAAACCATGATGATGTCCTGACCGTTGACCTTTTTGGAGTAACGGATGGCGGACAACTGGTTGTTGGTAGTTTTGGTTGCATCAGGCAGGTCAACGGGAGCGGAGTTTACTCGCCAAGTCTTGCTTGCTTCATCCCAAACATGATCGGTGTAGCGCAGGTTGCTGTGACCGTCCCGGTAGAAATGACGCACGGTGGTGTCATCAATCTGGACCAAAACACTCTCGCTGGACCAGTCACCGTCGGGGGTAGCCTCGTCAGAGCGCTTCCAAGTGTCTTCGCCGGGGTTCTTGTAGATAAAGCTGGATTTCTGAGTAAAACCATCGGAACGGTTGCCACTGGTGTAGCAGGGGAGCATGATGGTTCCATCTTCCAGACACAGTCCGGCACCGGGGCCGACGCCGTAGAACTTGACCAGCTTCTCTTTGTCTCTAACCTGAGGATTCAGGATGGTAGGAGCAGACCAAGTCTTGCCGTTGTCCTTGGAGGTGACCAGCCACAGGTAAGTGGCGTTGCGCACATGCAGGGCTGCACGAGTGTAGAAGACATTCTGCTGGACATACTGGTTGGTATCCAGCTGCTGACAGTACATGGGCTTCTTGTCGCCGGTGTACAGACGGTAGTGCTCATCCACATAGTAGGCAGCGACCATCTTGTCGTCGCCCTTGGCGATGACCGGAGCATACGCTCTGCCATCAGCCTCGACCGTTCCGAAATCACCGACATAGTAAGCGTAGTTGTTTGCGTTTTGACGGCTCTGGCTGGTGTACAGCACCATGCGCTCTTTGCCGCCGATGGTTTCGTAGCCGGTGGATTCTTCCGCGCTTACGATATATTTGCCGCCGGGGAACACGTCGGTCAGGAGGTAGATGGTGTTGTCGTTGCCCTGAATCATCAGAGGATCGATAAAGGCAGAAGCCGAATAGTTTCTACCGCTGACGCTGTCGTTGAAATAGTTCGGGAAACTGTATTCCCAAGTTTTTCCGTTATCCTTGGAAACACTGAACAGGGTGTCGATGCCGTAGCCGTCCGGGCAATCTCTCCATCGGGCGTCAATCGCAGCGGCCAGCCAGCCGTTATTCAAGGTAATCAAGGCAGGAATACGGAAGGTCTGGCTGCCGCCGTTCTCGCCATTGATGAAGGGTTGATCCTGCGTCGTGCCGGTAGCAGGAGTGGGGTGATCGGGAGCCAGATGTTCAGGAACCAAGCCCTGAATTGCCCAAGTCAGCTTGTTCGTATTGGACAGGACAGATTCCACCGTGGAAGTGCTGCTGTTGCGTTCAGCGATTGCATCCTGAAGTGCAGCTTTCAGAGCGTCGCGGCTTTCCTGCGTATAGGTGGTGTTGTCCTTCACCTTTTCGGCGTCAGTGATTGCCTGATTCAGGCCGTCCTTGTTCACAACAATGGGAGCGTCAGCATCGTCCTTGGTGAACAGATAGACGGGCAGACCCACAGGACCGCTGGGACCCCAGAAGTTGGTGGTGAGTCCAGTGTTGGGTTTGTATTCAGAAGGATCACCGACCTTGTTGAGCACCAACGTCCGTCCGTTGGCTGCGATGGTAAAGGCGTTGTTCGCATTGGCGGTCACAGTAAATCCAGTAGGAGCAGAGGACAGCATTTGCGTGCCCAGAGACAAATAGAGGTCGTTGCTGCCCTTGAAGGTGTAGCCATTTCCGTTGCTCATAGTGAAATGGAGCTTATTCATGTCCAGAGCGGTGTCGTTCTTCAGCCACTTGGCAGAGACGGTCTTTCCGTCAGGAGCCACAGTCAGCTGGGAAACAAAGGTACCGGAGGGACACACGGAAGTGCTAATGCTGTTGCCGGGGTTGGCCTTCTGGTGTTCTGCGTCAGGATAGAACGCATACAGGTTGCCCTTCTGATCCACGCTTACGAACATATAGTACTTTCCGGCTTCCAGATTGCTGGAGGTTACCTGCGTGTAGCCGGGAATCTCCAGAGGCTTCACAACCTGAGCCTCGGTCGTGCATACAAAGTTTACGATGTTGTTTGCTCTTGCCTGCTGAGCAGAAACCGTATAGGTGAAGGTTTTGCCTGCGGGCAGATCTTTCAATACAGCGGGCTTGCCGCCTTCAACAGTGATGCTGTAAGTGGCAGCGGTGTCCTTGTCGGTTGCAGTCAGAGTAACCTCAGAGAAGGCGAGAGAAGAGGATGCAGCCAGAGCGGCGGTATCCAAAGTGGCAGTGTTGCCTTCCACCTTAACATAGGGCTGAATCTGATTGTTGTTTGTCTGCGTCGTTCCCAGATTATAGGTCAGGTTGTACAGATAACTGCTGTCCTGAGCAAGCCCGGTGCCTTCCAGCAGCATACGGAACATCCAGACATGACCGAGGGCATTCGGATGCAGAGCGTTGTTAAAGACCAGTTCAGCAAGGTAGGGATGAGCAGTAAGCACATCATGCCAGACCTTGTATTGATCCACAACAGTCAGGTTCTTCTCAGCACCAACTTGTTTTGCCATATCAGCCTGAGCTGCATGAGCACTAAAGTTGTCCATTCGGCACACGGGAGTGCGCAGAATTACAGTTGCACCCTTGGCCTGAGCGGCGTTGACAATTTTCTCTAGATTCGTCTTGTAGTTGCCTCTTTCACTGACGCAGTTGGCACCCAGCATCAGGAACACAACATCGGGATTGTATTTTTCCAGACGCTCCTTGAGATAAAGAACGGTATCTGCGGTTGCTGCGCTGGAAACGGCAGTGTTGATGACCAGATCATCGGTGCGGCCCAGATCGTCACGCAGGAACTTCTCAAACAGCTGGCTGATGGAATCGTAGCCACGAGTGTGGGATGCACCGTGGGTGATGGAGTCACCCATAAACATCCAAGTCATGGGTTCGTCGGATTTCAGGCGGTTTGCCAGCTCTTCATTCACAGTAAAGCTGTGCTGCGTGGCAGCTTCGCCTTCCTTTACCGTGCCGACCATAACAGGCAGACGGGTCTGACCGTCGGTGGTAGTCAGAGTCAGCGTGGAAGCAGCGCCTGCGGGCAGATCAGCAATGGTAAAGCTGCTGCCGTTCGCAGTGCCGGTCAGAGTGTAAGACTCGGTGTTCAGCTCATAAGTCACATTGGAAATGCCCTTGGGCAGAGTGACGCTCAGGCTGTTTTTGCCGGCGGTCACGGCTGCAGCAGTCTTGGAGTACTGCGCAGGAGTGTCTGCATAAGAAAGGAAGGGGAAATTGGAGGGCACACTTTCGGCAGGATAATCGGTCGTGCTGCCATATACCGCATCACACAGCTGTCTGCCCAGTTCAAAGTGTCCACGGTCGGTCAGAGTGCCGTTTTCATTCACATAGGCAGAATCCCACGAAGCGGTAAAGTGATCCACCAGCTGTACACGGCCGATCACATCCGGATTCAGGGAGTTCACAACTTCACGAGCGGCTTCGGCGTAAAGCTCGCCGTTTGCTACCGTGGGATACGGAGTCTGAATCACAGCAAAACCGGTGTTATTACGCAAAGCCAGACTCTTATCAATGTAAGATTTCAGGTTGGTCTTGAAGGCTTCAATGCCGTCAGCACCGGCTTTGCAGTCTTCAACGCCGATCAGGTAAGCGGTGGCACGGGGATCCAGCTCACGCACACGCTCGTCAAACTTCGCCAGAGAGTTGGCCAAGGTTTGACCGTTTTTGCCCACATTGAATACAAAGCGATGCCGAGTGAGCCACTCATCGCGGACGGAAGCCTGCGTCCAACGAATGTATTCTTCAAACTGGTAAACATAGCTGCGGGCACCCTTCAAATCATGAACGCTGCCCTGCGTCACGCTGCCGCCGTCGAACATCCAAGTGTTGTTGGAGTCCTGTTTGTTAAACATCTGGTACATATCCTTACCTAAGACAACATTGGTGGCATCGGGGTCGACCGTCTGATCGTTCTGCGTGTACAGATAGATCGGGAAGCGGGTGGTGGTAATACCACTGGGGCCCCAGAAGTTGGTATTGCCCTTCAGGTTGTTGGCACCGACAAACTCTTTAAGATCACCGCTCTTGTTGAAATCCAATGTGCGGTTTTCTGCGTTTTTAAGAACGAAAGAGTGCGTTTCGTTTTGAGTCAGGCTGAACGTGATCGGCTTGTTGCCCAGCATACCGCGAGTCATCACATTCAAATAGAGGCTGTTAACGCTTCGGAAGGAAACGCCGTTGCCGGTATTCTGAATGGTGAACCGCAGGTCGTTCACCTCAATCGGGGGATTTCCAGTAATTTCACGGTTTGCAGTCACGCTCTCCTTCGAAATGTTCAGCTTAGCAACAAAAGTGCCGGGAGCGGCATGGCTGTTCAGAATGGCACCGCCTGCATTTGCCGATTTCTTCGCAGGATCGGCATACAGGGCGTAAGCATTGCCGTTGCTATCCAAACTAACAATCAGGTAATACTTGTCTGCGCTCAACTCGGTGGTGGTAACCAGAGTGTAGCCGGGAATGACAGGAGCATCGACAGGTTTTGCTGCCAGAGTCTGTATGTCTGCCTCGGAATCAACCGTGTCCTCTGAAGGGACGGGGGAGAGTTCCTCAGGAAGCTCAGTGGAGTCCTCAGGAAGCTTGGCAGTGTCCTCGGGAAGGTTGGTGATTTCTTCCGGGGTGTCGGTAGCGTCCTCGGGGGTGGTGCTTGGGTCCTCGGGAACGCTGGGTTCGTCCTGCGTGACTGCAGGCGGTGGATCGATTGCCGTGCTGTCCGGCGCTTGCGCAAAAGCCGGAGTAGCCAAGGTAAATACCATGGCCAGCGACAGCAATAGGCTGAGTGTTCGCTTCATCATTTACATCCTCCTCTTGTTAGGGAAACCCATTTAAGGGTCGCCTTAATTGTAAATTCTGGAATGTACTGAGTTATCGTAAAATAGATGTAATTTACAATACATTCCATTAAAAGAAATGATACTCGTCTTTAAAAAATCTTTCAATTCGCTAAATTGATGAAAAAACTTTTCTGTTTTAGTGCAAAAGACCCAAATGAACCGGCGCAAAAAGATAATAAAACGACAAAAAATACAAAAGGATGAAAAATGTTCGTGCACGATGAACGAAGTGACGGATCAAATGATTGGAACACGATTCTGAGAAAAAAGAATATAAAATTACAGTACTTGGTAAAATTTCTGGTTTTTTACAGTGTGTTTCAAGCAGCTGAACTGCCGCAATGACATCTGAATGACGGCTGAAATGGGACTGGACGGCAATGCCGACCAGTCCTGAGAGAGCGGGGAGAAACAACAGGGACGCCCAACCGTGTTCGCCGGTTGGGCGTCCCTGTCTGTGGTCAGACTTCCATCAGACCGTATTTCTTTTGTATGCGGTTCAGTTTTCGTTCCATGGGGTCATCCAGAAGGAACAGGAAGATTACCGTGGCGGCGGCGTGGATGAGATTGAAATAAAAGCCGCTAATGAGGTGTGCCGCTACCAGTGCCCAAGTAATGTGACTGTATACACTGATCAGGCCGGACACATCCATCAAAAAACCGTAAATAAAAAAGACGGACAAGCCGCCGTAGATGCACACGGCGAAGTGATGATATCTGCCCCGAGCTTTCCTCCGTGCAAAAATCAATCCGGCCAGAAAACCGACAATACCGAAGGAGAACATCTGCCATGGGGTCCAAGGCCCTTGCCCGAAAAAGAAGTTGGACACAAAGCCGGACACCGTGCCGGTCAGGAATCCGGCCTCCGGGCCGAGGGCAATTCCGGCAATGATGACGATGGCGGCGGTGGGCTTAAACTGAGGAACCATGAAGAAGGCGGCCCGACCCACCACAGCAATGGCAGACATGACGGCGATGATGAGAAGCTCTCTCGCCTGAGGGTGCCGATCTTCAAAGACCATGGCAAAGGGCAGCATGGAAAGGCAGATGATGCAAAGACCGATAAACACGGCGCTCCGGTCATTGAGAAAGCAGATGCCGAACAGAATGACAAGGGGAATCCCAAGTAAAATGAGTACCAGAGACACTCGGGTGCGCCGACCCAAGCGGTGATCCTCCTGAATCCGCCGTTCTTCAAAACAGGGCGGTGTTTCGTCCCGGTCTGTCCAGAGCAGCCGTTTTGCGAAGGGAAGGACACCCAAGGCAAACAGCATCTGGGCGTATACCCACGGGGTGAGCTGAACATAGCTGCGGATGGTCATGGTCTGAAAGGAGATGCCCCGTCCGATTTTCTCGTTGAGGAACAGGTTGAACCAGAACACCAAGCCGAACAGCACCAGCGTCCAAAGCAGTTGGAACGAGAAGAGGATGCGGACGGGCAAAAGAGATTTCCCCCGTTTCCAAAGAACTGTTACCGCAGCCAGCAGCAGAAGAACTGCCATGCCACAGCTGCAAACCGTGACAATCTGTCCCAGTTTCGTGAGAAAGTCAATTTCGCCGCCGGACAGAGGCTCCAAGGGAAGCCGGGTGCTGGCAGCGCCGCACAGCTGTATATTTTCTAAGCAGTCTTTCAGATGAAAGATGTTGTATTTGGCAGGAAAGCGGGAGTACTTCAACACCGGAATGGAAATCCACGGGAGAAACAGCTGAGCGAGTATGCCAAAGACGGCGGCGTAGACCGGCACCAGCATCCGGGTGTCTAGTCCGGTCGCTTGTTTTTTCTGCACTTCTCGATCACATCCTTTACGGTGACCGCATCCGGGAAGAGCGTCCTTGCCATGCGGTTTGCGGTGGTGGTATAAAAGCAGTTTCCGGTGAAGAATTCCCGGGCACTGCAGGCGGTGACAATGCTGCCGTCGAAGAACATGGCGCAGGTGTCGCCGTAGGCGGCGCAAAACTCAATGTCATGGGATACCATGAGAATGGTCATGCCCCGTTCCTTGAGCGTTTGGAAAATGCCGGCCAGCTTGTACTTGTAGAAGCCATCCAGTCCCTTGGTGGGTTCGTCCAGCAGCAAGATTTTCGGCTCCAGCAGTAAAACCTTTGCCAGAGCGGTGCGCTGCTGTTCACCGCCGCTCAGGTCATAGGGGTGCATCCGAAGCAGATGCCCGATTTCTGTGTCCGCAATGACCTGATCCAGCTTCTCCTGCCGCTGGGCAGGGGAGAGGGAATGGGGCAGCATTTCCTTCAGGTCCTCCTCCACCGTGTCCCGGACGAAGAGGGTCTGAGGGTCCTGAGGCAGCACGCCGAGGAAATGATGAAAGCGTTCCTTGTCACGGATGCTCCGAAGGTCCGTTCCATTTAGACGAATTTTGCCTCGATAGGGGCTGCGTACACCGGAAAGCAGGGAGAGAGCGGTGCTCTTTCCGGCACCGTTTCCGCCCAGAATGCAGTATAGCTCCCCTTGCTTCACTTGCAGGGAAAGTCCCTTTATAATGTCGCTTCCCTCTTTTTCGTAACGGAACCAAAGCTCTTTGGCTTCAATGGCAAGCGGCTGTTTCGAGGAAGCAGTTTTCGTATGTTCCGGCTTGGGAGCAGGAGGCTGGGGAAGATAGTGCTCTTCCAGCCAGCGGCGCCCCTCACAAACCGTCAGGGGACAGGTTCCCACCTGACCGGTGGCGTTGTAGATTTGCACGGGGCTGGGCATAGCGAGAAACAGATCGTGGTCCGCCAGTGCATTTCCTACTGCACGAGGGGTGTCAAAGAGCTGCTTTTTGCCGTCCTCCAGCACCAGAACCTTGTCTGCCATGGGAAATACCGTTTCCAGCCGATGCTCAATGAGGATTACCGTCACACCCAAATCCAAATTGATTTTGCGGATGGTGGACAGAAATTCATCTGCCGCAATGGGGTCCAGCTGGGAGGTTGGCTCGTCCAGAATCAGTACCTTGGGCTGCATTGCCATCACAGAGGCCAGATTCAGCAGCTGTTTCTGACCGCCGGAAAGCTCGTCCACCCGTTTGTGGAACCAGTTCTGGATGCCGAAAAAGCTGGCCATCTCTGCGACCCGCAGCCGGATGGTCTGCTGGTCCAGTCCCAGATTTTCTACTCCGAAGGCCAGTTCATGCCACACCTTGTCGGTGACGATCTGATTGTCGGGATTTTGCAGCACATATCCGATGTCCCCGGCCTGCGTACGCATGGATACCTCCTCCAATGGCTGACCGCAGAAGCGAATTTCGCCTTCTCGGGTACCGTAGGGAGTCAGAACACTCTTGAAATGCCGCAAAAGCGTGGTTTTTCCGCAGCCGGATTTGCCGCAGATGACAATAAATTCACCCTGCTCAATGGTGAGATCCAGCTGCGAAAGCGCCGGATGCGTCCCACCGGGATAGGTGAAGGTCAGATTTTTGATTTCAAATAGTGCCATTTTATATCCTCAATCACATTCATCGTCAGGGGCAGGAAGCAGAGTCCGCCGTAGCACAGATACACCAGTACCGACCAGAAACTGACCGGGTTGATGACCGGCGTGGGGTAGTAAAGAAACCGTACTGTCTTAGACGCAATGCCGCCGAGGACAATCAGCCCGGCGGCAGCTAATATACCGCAAAGCAGCTTGTCCCGGCGGTCAAAACGGTAAATGGAGAAATTGACCCGGCCACGCAGTCCGTAGCCTCGAGAACGCATGGAGTCTGCTGTTTCCACGGAGTTCTCCAACGCCCAGGTGGTCATGACGGAAAGAATCTTGATGCCGTGCTTGCTCCGTTCTATCACATTTCCGTTGCTCACATCCCGTCCGATACACTTCTGTGCGTTGGACACCTTTTCAATCTGTGTACGGAACTTGGGGACGAAGCGGAACACCATGGAGAGCACCAACGACAGCGCCGGAATAATTCGCCCAAAGAGGTAGATGAACTTGTCGGAAGTCATGACCTCCTGATAGCAGGAGAACCAGTTGATGACGCATACCAGCATGGCTCCGGCCCCCAAACCGTAGAGAATGGACTCTAGGGTGAGGGGGTTGCCGGAGGGCAGGTAAGTCAGCAGCGTGATGCCCTCGTGGGAGAACAGCGGATTGATGAGTGCGGTCAGCAAAAAGACCGGAAGCATCAGCCAAAGTGCGGTTTTCCACGCTTTTCTGCCCTTGAGGTAGACATAATACGCCATGCCGCCTGACACAGAGAGAAGCAGAAAGACGGGGTGCATCACAAACATGGAGCAGCCGATGACCAGAACAAAATAGAGAAAGTTGACGGCCGGATGGCAGGCTGCAAAGACATCGTTCGTTTTCATTCATTCCAGAATTGGCCCAGATCCCGGCCCAGATCGCAGGTGTAGTTGAATTGAATCTCGTCCTGATCCTGAGGTACATAGCGGCTTACGCCGTAGTTGGGATACCAGCCGTTGACGCAGTACATCCAGCCGGAGTTAGCACCGCAGTCAAACTCATAGAGGTTGCCGATGCCCTCCACATAAGCACTGTTGTACATGGGGGTGAAGCTGGACTCCATGTGAATGCGGTTCTCCTTGGTGACACGCTTCAAAATGTCGTAGACGGATTCGCCGGGATAGAAGCTCACCTTGGTTCGGGGCAGGAGAATGCCGTTCTGAGGAACCAGACTCTCCTTACCCTCGGTGAGGTCGCCCATGTTGTCCAAAATGGTGGAACAGGAGATTGTGAGATAGCAGGTGAGGGTAGTGCGTTTGTCAATCTCAATGTCACCGGGCTCTACCGGCAGCTGTTTCCCCTCAGGCACCGGGTCGGTGTTGTAGCGATCCTTGCCGGTCTGCTTGCCGTCACTGACAGCAGGCTTCACGATTTTTTCTTCATACTTGGAGAAATCCGTTTCCGTGTCCGGGGTGGTTTCCACATCGAATACTTCGGGTTCCTCCGGCTCAGCCTCGGTAGAAACAGAGCCGGGCTGGGCAGATCCGGAAATCTGCCCGGGATTTTGATCCAGTTTCTGAGCGCCGCAGCTCACCAGACCCAGAGAGAGGGTCAGGGTGAGCAGAGCGGCAATCAGGGAATTGAGCCAGGATTTACGCATGGTTAATGCTCCTTCTTTTTCTTACCGTGAGCGTTGCCGATGGCAAAGCCGATGCCGCCACAGGCAGCTGCACCGAGCACGACGCCGATCCAGATCACATAGACGGGAGTGCCGGAAGTCTGATCCTGTTCGGGAGTGGAGGAGACGGGCTGTTCTGCAACCACCGTGTCAGCTTCCTGCTCGGGAGCGGTCAAAGGTGCGGCGCTGGCCTTCTTAGCCAGGAAGTAGTCGCCGCCCTGTTCCAGCACGCACTGGAGCAGACCGTCGCCGATTTTAACCTTCTGTACCAGCAAAGCCTTGCGGTTTGCGATGTCATATTGCAGCAGCAGATATTCGCCGTCCTCCAGACCGGTGTTCAGCTCCAAATACATGGGGCCGGGGAATGCGCCAGAATGCTTCAGATGGAAGAGGTAGGGATTTTCAGCCAGCTGGCGGATATCCTCCTCATAGCTGCTGCCGGAGGTGAGGGAGATGTCCGTGTCCATGGGCTCCACCACATCCTTGCCGTTGATCATCATGGTGTAGGAGCTGCCGTCCGGGAGCGTTCCGGTCATGCGCAGCACCTTGTCCTGCCCCTGAACCGAGGCAAAATCTGCCATGGGAACCACACCGTTTGCCGCCTTGGCATCCACCATGTTAGATTTGCCGCTGGACTTGCCTGCGGTGACCGGCTTGCCGCTCTGGAGCGGCTTGCGGTTGGGGTCCTTTTCAGGCTTGCTTTCGGGCTTGACTTCAGGCTTGGCTTCCGGATTTTCGGCAGGGGCCTCTTCCGGCTTAGTTTCCGGCTTGGAATCGGTGTTTTCGTTCGGCTTTACATCAGGAGTGGGGGCCGGCTTTTCATCGGGATTGACCTCAGGCCCCACATCCGGGTTCTGATCCTTGAGGTCGGTCATATCATAGAGGAAAGTCTTGCCGGTCATGGCACGCTGATAAGCGGTCAGAGCCAGCGTGGCCTGATCGGTAGCCATTGCATCGGCCTTGCCGGTCAGCAGATGACGGAAAGCACCTTCCTCTGTCTGATAGCGGAGCAGGGCATCCATCATGGTGTGACCGTTCTTGATAAAGCGAGCATCGGTAAAGAGGTCCTTGTCCAGAGCAGCCAGAGCAATGACCACCTGACTGATGGACTCAGAGCCACCGGCCAGACCGAAGCCGCCATCCTCGTCCTGAATCTGGCTCAGCACGGAGAGAGCCGCATCCACTGCGGCCTTGACCTCAGGACGGTCGCAGTAGGGAGCGAGGGCCTGAATGGCCATGGGAGTCATGTCATCGGGTTTGGAACCAAGGCCCCAGCCGCCGCCGGGCAGCTGATCCTTCAGAATGTAGTCAATCATCATGTCGCGGCTGGAGGTGCCGTTGGCGCCATCCATGGGATAGTTGCCGCTGTCCAGAGCAATGAGTGCCCAGACGGGGCCGTTGATGCCCTGACGGCAGACCTTCTTGAAGTCCTTCAGAGGCTCAATCAGATTGTAGCCGTAAGCCTGGGCAGGGTCCATATTCAGAGAGGACATACCCAGAATGACACGGGAATACTCCGTGTACTTGCGGCTGCTCAGCACACCGTTAGTTTCAACCAGCTTGGCTTGCAGATTTTTCAGATAGGTTTCCTTGACGGTATCGCTCAGACGGTTGTTTCTGGCGAGGACCAGCACCGTCCACTCACCGTTGATGGAACCGACCGCCGGGTTAGTGGTGACCGAAGCCATGTAATCGAGCGCCTTGGTCAGTGCGGCGTCCATCGTGGCGGAATCAAATTCCGGTTTCTGATCCGGAGTGGGATCGGGGCTCGGATTGGGAGCAGGTTCCGGATCAGGCTCCGGCTCCGGCTCCGGCTGGGGAAAAGGCTTGTTCAGTTCGGCCTTGACCTTGGCCACCGTGTCGGAGAGGGTGGTGACCAGAGCGTCCACTTCCTGCTGGGGTGCAATCATGGCCTCGGACAGCTGAACCGCCTTGGCGTACAGGGACTTGATGGAGGCGTTGTTGCGCAGCTCGGCAGGAGAGTCGTTGATTTCAGCCATTACCTTATAAAGAGCATCGTTGTTTTGCATCTCTGCGAAGGTGGGACCGCCGTAGAATGTGCCGGTGACATCCGCACCAAAGCCGTAGAGGGTGTGCTGAATGCGAATTACATCACCCTTTTCCAGCGTGTAACTGCCGATGCCGAAACCGGGGGCTTGGCTGTTCACCTGATAGTACCATCCGGACATGGGGTGGTAGACCTTTTCAGAGAGAGCGCCGTCCTTTTTTGCGTTTTCGTTGTAGTATTCAATGACACTCTGGGTGGTGGGGGCATTCTCATCCATATTGGTGATGTAATCCGGGACCTTTACATGATCGGGTCCCAAATCGGCGGTTTTGATGCCGGACAGATAGTTGCCGCCCTTCACAATGGCATTGTCGCCGACGATGCGGTGAATAATGTCATATACGGTGTCATCGGGCTGGAGGGGAACACGGACCGGCTCCACAAAGAAGCCCTGTCCGATGGTGAATCGCTCCACAGCGAACACCACATAGTTGTCGTCCGGCGCAGTTTCCTCACCGGTACCGGGGGTCGGCTCCGACACAAGTTCTGCATTGGCGGACGCATTCGTCCCATGGTCTGCCGCTGCATAAGCAGTTGTGACAGGGCTGCACTGCAGCGTAAGCAGCAGTGCCATCAGCAGGGCGCAAACCCGGCTGAAGGTTTTTGTTTTTTTCATACTTCGCTCTTCGCTCCTTTTCGTGCTGTCGTTCCGTTTGGAATGACGGCATAAAAAATCTCTGCACCTCCGGCAGAGAAAAAAGAGCATGACAAGAAAGGGCTAAAAGCCCCGAATCTTAGCACAGCTGTTTCCTTCCTCCCGGAAATGCGTGGTTCAAACAGACATCAGCGGCTGGTTTTCTGACTTAGCATCTTCCTCCGGAACCTCTTCTCAGGATGACTCCCAATGAGTTATATTTGTTCCTTCGTCCGCAACACAGCAGGGGCGACTGTACCGGATTTACACCGGTTTCCCAGTTGGCCGGCAGAGAAACTCTGCCCACCGCTTCCGTCATGTAATTAAATATGTAATTTCCACAATCCGTAGAAATACATACATACTAAATAGTATTAAAAACCGGGGACTTTGTCAAGCAACCGGGGACAAGTCAGAAAGAAATGTGCCGCCCGGTTGTCATGGCAGGGGAGAAGGTATATAGTAAAGAAAATCAGAAAATTTATGCGTGTTTCGGAGGTGAGCGAATGCTGGAGGTCGTGTTCAGTTCCAGTGTAGAGGGTACGATAAAATGTGCACAGCACTGTGGAAAACAGATTGGCGGCATTGTTAGCGTCGGAATCTTTTGTGAGGACGGTGAGAAAAAGCCTTCCCGTAAGCAGCAAAGAGAAGCCCAGCGTCAAGCGGAGCAGGAGATGCGTCGGCTTCAGGAGCAGGCGGTGCCATTGGGCGGAGCTCCGCAGGATGTATTCTGTTTTCCGCTGGGACTCAGCATGGGCGACATCAGTGATGACGGGTTCTCTCGGGGCAGAAAAGAGAACATTTCCAGACTGACTGCCCTGGTTCCGTCGGAACAGGTATACTACCTGGAGAGCATCGACAAGGCCGCTGCCGCATTTTCGAGTTTGACCGAACGAGCCGGGAAGGGAGAGCGTATCCGCATCTGGTACAGTGACCAGCCGGACGAATACTGCGGTATGCTCTGGTTTTTGAGCGAACTTTTGCGCCGAATCAACAAGCTTCCGCCCATCACGCTGCTGAAATTGCCGGAGATGTTCCAAGTGGGAGATGTGGTGCAAAGCAGCTGTGGCTGGGGCGGCATCCAACCGGAGTTGTTTGGTTCCTTTTTGCATCTGGCACAGGAAGTAACGCCGGCTTTCCTTCGGGCAGCCACTTTGGAGTGGCGCAGACTGCAAGAAGAGCGAATGCCGCTGCGTGTCGTGGTCAACGGGCGGGTCCAGAGCGTTCCGGAGGACTTTTACGACTCCTTTTTGAACCGGGAACTGGACCGGATGGACGAGGAATTTTCCGAAGCTGCCCTCATCGGTGGGATTCTCGGTCGCTATCAGCTGGGCATCGGTGATTTGTTTCTGGCACGGCGTGTGGAGTCACTGATCGACGCAGGAAGGCTCATTCCCGTCACAACACCAAAACCGGGGGATATCATCTATCGTCGAAGACTGAAAAAGGCGTAATAAATACCATCTGAATTTTCAGTTAACTCAATATAGTATTGTGTAAATGTGCAGCGGGGTTCTGTTTCAGGAATCCGCCGCACATTTTTTATCGGCAGAATGGTAATTCTGCGATAGTAAGTACGAAAATTTCGAATTGAGATCATTCACAGGGATTGATAGGCACAATTTGAAATTTTTTCGATTGTTTTGGAAATTTGTGGGAAGCAAAAGTTCTTTATCGACTTTGACATAATGACTAAAAAAAGAAAAATTTTTTTATTTAATAAACGAACAGAAAAAATATTTCAATATGATAACATATCATTAAATACAATAAAATTGGGGCTATGTTTGCGTTTGAAATTGACATAATGTATAAAAACTGCGCGGAATGATAGCTTTTCAATTTTGTTGAAACTAGAAGGAGGAACGAAAATGAAACAAAAGCGATCCGGAACTTCCTTGCGGAACCGCTCGCTGGCCCTGCTTATGGCTGTTTTTGTTGCTGTGCAGCTTGCCGTACCGGCATATGCGGAAACGGAAACACAGCCTGTTGAGCAAGAGACCATCGTGACGGAAGTGCAGCAGGAAGCTTCAGGGGAACCTGCGGAAGCCGTAGTCCCGACGGAAGTCGAGGAGAAGGAGACCGAGGTGGAAGCTGAGGTACCTCAGGAAGAGGCACAGAACACCGAGAATGAGGAGCCTCAGGAAGATGAGGTGGATGCGGTTTTTGCAAAGGCAGCACCTTCTCTCGACATTCCCGGTTACACCCGTGTTACGAGTGATACCTTGGACGACACCAAATACTATTTGATTGTCAGCGTGGACAGTGCCGGCAAACTTTATGCATTTTATCCGGATGCAGCGCACAAGGATGCAGATCCCGGTAACGCAGTCGATCCTAACCACAGAAACCATCACAGTGGCTGCCCGGAAGGAACTTTCGTGGCAGAGCTGGCCGTGGATTCTGCCAAGAATACCGTTACTGCGAAGCATGCAGCCGCTGGACAGAAGGATTTGAATATGGATGCGCTGCTGTTCACTCTGGAAGAGAAGGGCAGCCAGTATGGATTCGTGGATGCAAACAAGAATTATCTGGCTGTGACCACGGAAATGCTGACGGCAAAACCTGCGTATCTCAAAGTGAGCATCAATGACAAGGGCGTGTTTACGATTCAGAGTCCCACTCGTCACTTGGACTTCAATAAGGCTGGCGACCCGCATCAGTTTAAAAACGGACGGGGCCAAGCATTTAAGACGAACTTCTGGGGTCCCGGCGATAATCGCTTCCCGTTGTACCTGTACACCAAGGACAACGCCTCTGTGACGCCCACCGTGAACAAGGCGGAACTGAATGAAGCGATTGAAACGGCTAAGGGTCTGAAAACTGAAATTTATACAGAAGCAAGCAAGGCTTCTCTTGAGAAAGCGCTGACTGAGGCAATTGCAGAGCAGCAGCGTGAGAACTCCACCAAGGAATCGGTTGCTGAAGCAACGGAAAAGCTGAACATGGAGCTTCAGGCAATGCGTCCGAAGGACGAACTGCTGGCTCCGACCCGTCCCAACCCCGATCATGGCACTACCGTTGGCGAGCCTTTCCCGGCAGGTATTGGCGGCAGCAAAACCTTCCGTATTCCTGCGCTGATTACGCTGAACGATGGTTCCTTGGCTGCAGCCATTGACGCCCGTTGGGATGAGTGCCCTGACGGTTTTGGTATTGATACCCTGTTCAGCAGATCGACCGACGGAGGCAAGACTTGGCAGTACAACTTCCCCAACTACTTCAACGACAGCGTGGACCAGTATTGGGGCGGCGGCAAGAATAAGGGCAATGCCACGGCCTTCCTGGACCCCGTCATGGTTCAGGATCATAACGGTAGAATTTACCTGATGACCGACCTGTATTCCGGCGGTACCTTTATCATTACCGCTAAAAAGGATTCTGGCTATGAAATTGTTGACGGTGTGGAACGCATGGCCATCCACTACTCCAGAGAGGGAAGCGCCGGCAGCTACGATTTCTATGTCGGAGATTTCAAAAAAGAGGCGGGCGATACAAAGGCTTATGCTCCTCTGATTGCCAACGGTGATAAGACGCATACGGCTGCTTATTATGTGGATGAATACTATAACCTCTACACTGCGGACAAGCGTCCCATGTACTGTGCGCAGCTGGGAACAAACAAGAAGCCGTTGAGCGGCAAGTATGTCCAGCAGAATGTGTTCTACTACAATGCAGATCTGCATGTGCGCAGAGCAACCTTCCTCTGGATGGTGACCTCAGACGATAATGGTCAGACTTGGTCTGCACCTACCATCATGAACCCCATGGTGAGAGAGCGTCCTGCCACCCATCGCTTCTACGGCGTTGGCCCCGGCGCAGGTCTGTGCCTGGATGACGGTACTGTGATGATGACGTGCTATCTGCATACGCCCGAGCGTTCCAGCTTTATCTATAAGAATCCTGACGAAACGGTCTGGCATCGTTCTCAGAATGCAACCGAGGACCGATCCAGTGAGAGCACTCTGGTTCAGATTGACAGCAATACCGTCCGTCAGTTCTGCCGTGACGAGCATTCGGTGCTTCGCTATACGGACCACAAGAGAAATGCCGAGGGTAAGTGGATCGCACAGCCTCCTGTTGAAGTGCCCAATGTGCCCAAGACGCAGATGAATCAGCTTTCCGCAATTCGTTATTCCGAGACGATCAACGGAAAGCCCGTCATTCTTGTTTCTACCGCTTCGACCGGAACAACATCTCGCCAGAATGGTAAGATTTATGCCTTCAATCTGGAAAACGATGCAGGCAGAACGATGACGCATATTGGGTCTTACGAGGTCAATAAGCGTGGTGAAACCTACGGCTATTCCAGCCTTACCGAGCTGAAGGATGGAACCATTGGCCTTCTGTATGAAGATACATGGATTCATGCAACCTACAAGAACATTCATTTGAATGAAATTGTTCCTTCTGCGATTATCAACGGTGAGCGCACGGTCAGAGTTTCTCAGTATCGGACCGTAGAGGACGCATTCCCGTTCGATGAACTGCCTACGCAGGAAGAATTGAACCAGATGGATCGTGCGATTGCCACGGCAGAGATTGTGAATGGCAAGGTCGTGTACACCGGTAATGCAGTGGGTAAGACCAGCTATGTTATCGGTGATGTCACGGTGAATGTGGAAGTTACAGAGCCGGCCGGAGTCAAGGAAGTTACGCTGGACGAGGGCGAGACGATGGATTTCCCTGTGAAGAGCGATAAAATTGTGCGCAATACCAATGAAAAAGCAGTTGGCGCCACCGTTGCAACCGATGACAGAACGGTTACGGTTACCGGCGGTCAGTGCCATACCGGCGATGACAAGAGTTATACCGGTGCTGCTGAACCTTTGGCAAAGGGACTCCATATGGTCTTTGTGGATGGCGACGGTTTCCGTGCATTCGCAAAGGATGCAAACGGTGCGGATGTGTGGCTGAATCCCGCAGGTATGACCGGATTCCCCTGCGATACCGAGCCTCAGAAGATTTACTTTGAGCAGCAGAGTGACGGTACCTTCTTCATTAAGACGGAAAGCAGATATCTGGCGTTCTGGAGAAATGGAGACAATATCTATGACGCTGGCAGCAGTCCTGCTGGCAATCCTGCACTGTACAAATTCAAACTGTACCGTCCGATTGCTGAAGGCGAGACTTCCTCCACTGAGATGCCCGGTTATATTCAGGTGAAACAGAAGTCGGAAATCAAGGACGGCGGTCTGTACCTGATTGCTGCGGAGTATTCCGGCGAGCATTATATCCTGTGGCCTGCAATTGAAGGCAATAAGCATGCGCATGTCGCAAAGGTTGACAAAAACGCCAAAAATGTTACCCACAAGGTGGAAAATAAGTTCTATACCTTGACTGTTACCGGTAACACCGGCGGTACTTCTGATGTGGTCTTTGACGATGTGATCTACCGTGTTACTGTAAATCACGATCATGCGTTCGGTACGGATTGGAATCATGATGCTACCGGTCACTGGCATGAATGTGAATGTGGTGAGAAGCAGGATCAGGCAGAGCACACCTTCGGCGAGTGGACGGAGCGTAAGCCCGCCACTAAGACCGAAACCGGTCTGAAGGTTCATAGCTGCACGGTTTGCGGCTATGAGGAAAC
>JAHHSJ010000038.1 GCA_020025295.1 Oscillospiraceae bacterium
GGGGCAGTCGGGGCGATGGGGGTTGACCACAGCCACAGCAGGGGGAATTTCCTCCTTGCATTCATGGTGGTCAGTGATGATGACATCCATACCGATGCCCTTGGCAAACTGAACTTCTTTTTGGTTGGTGATGCCGCAGTCCACGCTGACCAGAAGGCGAGCGCCCTTCAGGCGCAGCCGGGTAATGGCATCGGTGTTGAGGGAATAGCCCTCGGTGAGGCGATCCGGAATGTAAGGGATGACATGTGCACCTCTGGATTCCAGATAGGAGGACAAAAGGCAGGTGGAGGTGATGCCGTCCACATCGTAGTCACCGTACACGGCAATGGTTTCGCCGGAAGCCAAGGCAGCTTCAATACGCTGCACTGCCTTGTCCATATCCTTGAGCAGGAAAGGGTCGTGCAGCAGATCGGTGCCGGACGCCAGGAAGGTGTCGGCTTCTGCCGGGGAATGAACCCCACGCCCACAGAGGACGATTGCAGTCAGCGGAGAGAAGCCGATCTGCCTCAAAGCAGCCTCTCCCGTTAAGTCTCTGGATGCAGGCATCCAATGTTCGAATTTCATAAAAAACAACCTCGAGCGCCGTTGCAAGAAAACGGCATTATGTAAGAATATATTAGGTGTATTATAGCAAAAAAAGACGAAAATTACAAGCACACGGGACGGAAACTTTGACTTTCGCTGGAGAGAAATCTGTGGTAAAATAGTGCCTCGCACGAGTTGTGCAGTGACAGAGAAGGAATGTGGGGAGAATGGACCGGAATGTGGTTGGAACAGCCGGTATTCAAGAGAGATTTTCCCCGATGGCAGGAAGTTTTGCAAGAAAGCAAGCATGAAATCGGCTTCGTTTTGCCAAACTTGGCTGCTGAGAATCCTTTTGCTGTCCGGCGGAAGGACAAAACTTCGGTTTTGTCCGTGAGCGCGCCGCTTTTGCGGTTGCCGCCGCAGACCGTGAGGCAGATGAATGTGTCCCTGCCTTGTGGTTAACATAACCCGAAAAGGAGATTGAAGATCATGGAACAGATCGCACAGGTTCTGGCTCAGGAGCTGGGACAGAGCCTTACTCATGTGGAAAATGTGATCGCCCTTATTGATGAGGGCAACACCATTCCGTTTATTGCCCGTTATCGGAAGGAGCAGCACGGAGCCATGGATGACACCACGCTGCGCACCCTCTCCGATCGTCTGACCTATCTGCGGAATTTGCAGCAGCGCAAGGAAGAGGTCAAAAAGTCCATCGACGGTCAGGGCAAGCTGACCAAGGAACTGGCAGAAGCCATTGATCAGGCCAAGATTCTCACCGAGGTGGAGGACCTGTACCGCCCCTATAAGCAGAAGCGTCGCACCAGAGCCACCGCAGCCCGGGAAAAGGGACTGGAGCCGCTGGCGGTCAAGCTGTTCCTTCAGGTGAAGAACGGCCCGGAACCGCTGGAGTTGGCGAAAGATTATGTAAACGAAGAGCTGGGCGTTGCCACGGCAGAGGATGCCCTGAAGGGTGCTTCTGACATTTTGGCAGAGACCATTTCCGACGATGCGGACATCCGCAAGAGCCTGCGTGCTCTGGCCAATAAGAAGGGCTTCCTCACCGCCAGAGCGGCGAAGGAAGAAGACTCGGTCTACGCCCTTTACTATGACTTCCACCGGGAGATGTCCCGTGTGCAGGGGCATCAGGTGCTTGCCGTGAACCGTGGCGAGAAGGAAGGCTTCCTGAAGGTGGCAGTGGAGTTGGATCGGGAGCTGGCTCTGCGCATCCTCTTCAACCACGCTCTGCGGGGTGCTTCCCCCAGCGAGGACTTTGTCCGTGCCGCCTGTGAGGATAGCTATGACCGCCTGATTTTCCCCTCTGTGGAGCGGGAACTGCGTGCAGCCCTCACCGAGAGTGCCAGCGAGGGCGCCATCCATAACTTTGGCCTGAACCTCCGTCCGCTGCTGATGCAGCCCCCGGTCAAGGGCAAGGTGACCATGGGTCTGGACCCCGGATACCGGAACGGCTGTAAGGTGGCCGTGGTGGACGGCACCGGCAAGGTGCTGGATACCGCCGTGGTCTATCCCACCTTCGGCGAGAAGCGCAAGCAGGAGGCAATTCGCATCCTGTCTGGTCTGGTGGAAAAGCACGGTGTGGAGCACATTGCCATCGGTAACGGCACCGCATCCCGGGAGACGGAGCAGATGACCGTAGAGCTCATCCATCAGGTGGGCGGCAATGTCAGCTATATGATCGTCAACGAGGCCGGCGCTTCTGTCTATTCCGCTTCCAAGCTGGCAGCCGAGGAGTTTCCCCAGTTCGATGTCAACCTCCGCAGTGCCGTGTCCATTGCCCGCAGATTGCAGGATCCGCTGGCAGAGCTGGTGAAAATCGACCCCAAGGCCATCGGCGTGGGCCAGTATCAACATGATATGCCTCAGGCCCGTTTGGATGAGACTTTGAACGGCGTGGTGGAGGATTGCGTCAATGCCGTGGGCGTTGATATCAATACCGCATCTCCCTCGCTGCTCAAGCGTGTGTCCGGCCTGACTGCGGCAACGGCAAAGAATATTGTCACCTATCGGGAGGAGAACGGCCCGTTCACTGCCCGTAAGCAGATTTTGAAGGTGCCCAAGCTGGGTCCCAAGGCCTACCAGCAGTGTGCCGGCTTCCTGCGTGTGCCGGAGAGCAAACTGGTGCTGGACCGCACTGCCGTGCATCCGGAATCCTACGCCGCCGCTGAGCAGCTGCTGACCCTTTGCGGCTATACCATGGAGGATGTGTCCAACGGTAAAATCAACGACCTGCCCAAGCGTCTGGAGCAGGTGGGCGTGGAGAAGGCAGAGCAGTTCTGCGGCGCCGGTATGCTCACCCTGCGTGATGTGGCTAAGGAACTGCTGAAGCCGGGCCGTGACCCCCGTGATGAGCTGCCCGCTCCCATTCTTCGCACGGATGTGCTGGAGATGAAGGACCTGAAGCAGGGCATGGAGCTGACCGGCACGGTGCGCAATGTCATCGACTTCGGTGTGTTTGTGGATATCGGCGTCCATCAGGATGGCCTGGTCCACATCTCCGAAATCTGCGACCGCTACCTGAAGCATCCCTCTGAGGTGCTCTCTGTGGGCGATGTGGTCAAGGTGGTCGTGCTGGGCGTGGACGAGAAGAAGAAGCGTATCTCCTTGTCCATGAAGCAGGCATCCAAGCAGAAATAAAAGAAAAAAACGGGAGTGTATCACTGCGGTACACTCCCGTTTTGTGTGTTAAAATTCGTTGATTTTGATGGAGCCGTCATCCTCCAGCTTTTCGATGTCCAGAATCTCCACATCGTAGCCAAAACTTGCGTTGACCTGAATGTGGACAATATCGCCTTCACGGCGGCCCACCAGAGCCTTACCCACCGGGGATTCTCGGGTAATACGGCCCTGCAAGGCGTCGGCACGCATGGTGGTGACGATCTGATAGGTCATCTCCTTGTTGCCCATGCTGGGAATGCACACGGTGACCTTGTCAAACAGACCTACTTCGTCCTCTTCCGAGGTGTCGGAAATCACCACAGCAGAGCCGATCATGCCCTCCAGATAGCGGATGCGGCGCTTGCACTTGTTCAGCTCCATTTTGGCGGCCTTGTATTCAAAGTTCTCGCTCAGATCACCGAAGGCACGGGCCTCCTTTACAGCTTCAATCAGCTTAGGCAGGTTGACCCGCTTGTGCTGCTGCAGCTCGTCCCGCATCTGCTGAATGTCCTGCGCGGTCAGTTCGTCATGCATATTGTAAATCTCCCTTCAAGATGGAATCAGTCAATGAATAGATTATAGCCTCAAATTCGGCCCGACGCAAGGAACTTGACAAACGGCACCGCTCGGGGTAGTTTTAGGAGGAAAGAAAGAGGTGTACTGTTATGACCAATCGACCGCTGCGCAATCGGGCGGGACAGACGCTGGAGGAATTTCTGGCGGCCTATCGCCCGAAGGACTACCCTCATCCCAGTGTGACTGTGGATTTGCTGGTGTTTTCGCTGGAGAAGGAGCAGCCGGAGCTGCTGATGATCCGCCGGGGCAATCATCCGGATCTGGGCTGCTGGGCACTGCCCGGAGGTTTTGTGGAGCCGAATGAATATACCGAAGACGCTGCTGCCCGGGAATTGCAGGAGGAAACTCATGTGGAGGGGCTGTCCCTCACCGAATTGGGCTTGTTCAGTGGTCCGGACCGGGACCCCAGAGGCTGGACTATGTCCAATGCCTATCTTGCCGTGGCCAATCGCAGCCAGCTTCGGGTGCAGGCGGATGATGATGCGGCGGATTCCGGCTGGTTTGCCGTGGAAGCTCGGCTGGAAGAGGGTGAATTGCACCTGACGCTCACCGGACAGGAGGAAACCCTCACCGCAGCAGTGCAGGTAGAGGAGCGCATGGGCGCATTGGGATGCGAGGTTCATGTGGGCAGCTTCCACACGGACGGCATTGCCTTTGACCACAGCAAGATGATTGCCATGGCCATTCTGAAGCTGCGCAGAGCCGGAAAACTGCCGGAATGAGAGTGTTTGAAGGGGTGGTAGCCCCGGAATTTGACGGGAAATCCTTGGAAACCGTGCTGCGTTGTCAGATGGGACTTTCGCCCACCCGAATCAAGCGGGCAAAGTTCCGCCCAAACGGCCTTTTGGTGGATGGAAAGCGTGCCTTTACCAGTGCCGTAGTCCAAACAGGACAGAAAATTATGGTAAACCTTCCGGAGTTGGAGGAAAACTGTCTGCTGCCCACGGAAGGGCCTCTGGATATTCTCTATGAGGATGCGTGGCTAATGGTGTTGAATAAACCGGCAGGACTGCCGGTCCATCCGGGACCGGGTCATTATGCGGATACGCTGGGAAACTTTCTCACTTGGGAATTCCAGAAACGAGGGGAAAACCCGGTATTTCGCCCGGTCAATCGACTGGATCAGGGGACCAGCGGCCTGATGCTGACTGCAAAATCGGCAGAAGCCCATGAAAAACTTCAAGGGCTGCTCCATACTGATTGCTTTGTGCGGACCTATTTTGCCCTGACCCAAACCACGCCGAAGGAGCGGACGGGCACGATTTCTGCCCCGATTGCACCGGTGCCGGGACAGTTGAACCAATATTATGTAAATCAGAACGGCAAACCAGCGCAGACGGATTATCAGGTGCTGGAGCAGAGGGAGCGTTCCGCTCTCTGGCAGCTTCGGCTCCATACCGGACGCACCCATCAGATTCGGGTGCATCTGGCGCATTTGGGCTGTCCGCTGCTGGGAGATACCCTGTACGGCGGAGCACCGGTGCTGGAGCGTCCGGCACTCCATTCCGCCCGAGTGCGGCTGCTGCATCCTTTCCTGCACACTTGGATGGAATGGTCCGCACCGCTGCCTGAGGACTTCCGTCAGTTGGGATGGAGGATTCCATAATGCAGTTTTATGTATACATACTCCGGTGCGCGGACGATACCCTCTATACCGGCTATACGAACGATCTTCCACACCGTGTGCGGATGCACAATGAGGGAAAGGGTGCGAAATATACGCGTGCCCGCCGACCGGTGGAGTTGGCTTATCACGAAGAGTGGGAGGATAAATCCGGCGCACTCCGCCGAGAAGCGGCCATTAAAAAGCTGACACGGGCGGACAAGCTGAAACTCATCGACAAGGGGACAGAGCAATGAAGAAAAATATCGGAAAAATCATACTTGCGCTGGCAATTTTTGCGATTACGGTCTGGGCCTGCAATAATCTGGGTCTGGTTCGATAAGCAAAGTACAGCCGCTCGGTCAACAAAGACCGGGCGGCTGTTTGGTTTAAGAAAGGTTCTGCAAAATTTCATGCCATAAGAACTTCCAATCCACTGGATTGGAAGTTGGTATAAACGAAGGACGGCAAGCATGCGTTTCCATTCTTCGTTTTTCACAGCGTGTTAGTCGCTCTTCTTTTTGCTACAGAAGATGCGCTCATAGCCGGTGATGTTCTGTTCGTCCCAAGCGGGCGGATCGACCACCCACTGCTTTTCGTAAACGGCGTCATGGTGGATATAGCCACTTACGAACTGCTTGACGCTGTAAGTGCCAGCGCTCCACATGAATGTGATCTACAACCTCGTTACCATCAAATTGTGCGCCGCAAGCATTGTACACATATTTGTATTCATACTGAGGTTCATCCAAGGCAGACTGCACCTTTACATTTTCATAGTGGTTTTTTTATCGAGGTGTACTGTGCCATAAATCGGCTGTCATTTATGCTTATGGGTCTCAGGTTTTACCCTGCTCGGGGACTTTTCCCGATGGTAGGTTTGTCCACTGGCAGGGAAGAGGCGGAATTCGAATCTGCCGCCGTTTCGGGATGCTGCGACTTCTTCTAAAGAAGAATCTCCAGTGGAAGGTCAAAACGGCGGAAAAAACTGAGCTG
Source organism: Oscillospiraceae bacterium (assembly GCA_020025295.1). Classification (GTDB taxonomy): domain Bacteria; phylum Bacillota; class Clostridia; order Oscillospirales; family Oscillospiraceae; genus UMGS1766. The sequence continues at coordinate 6,374 of JAHHSJ010000038.1, forward strand.
ACCAAGCGGTGGCAAAGGGAATTTACGCTTCACCACCGATGGTCAGCTCTTAAAATGTGTGAATGATTGTCGGGTGATTGCTGTACCGGAGAAATTACTGGTAAATGACCTCAGCCCGTACAATCTCCCGTGCTCTGGCCTGAATGCCTTCCATGCGGCGCACCCATTCCATCTGATCCTGCTTCTTCAGCTCTTCCGTCACACCCTCCGCTTTCGCCATCTGCGCCATCGTGATCTCCATCCGCTTTTCCGCCTCGTTTTGGATGTTCGTCAGATAGTCCGCCATCATTCCAGATGTAATCAGATTCACCTCGCGCAATTCCTGATTCTCTTCCAGCCAAGCCAGATGCTCCTCGCCCCAATGTGTCAGATGAAAGTCGTCATCCTGTTCCGGAGCGCTCAATGCCGGCAGCCAATACCCGTTTACTTCCACATAGGGAATTTTCATGCCTGAAATCGTCCGGGTCTTGACCTTACCCTGTGCCATTTCCTTTTCGAGGTCGATCTCCACCATGTTCTCTTCTGCCATGATTTCTGCTCCTTTCTTCCTTGCCGCCAGAAAAAGAATGCTTGCATGATCATTGTAATACAGAGCAAGGGTTTCGTCTGTTTTTTTTCTGTATTTCTACGGAGAGTTGACAAAAAGAGGGGATATGATATGATGCATTTGCGGAAGATTATCATTGGATTTGTGAACTTCCAGACCGCCTTCACCTCATTGATTGCTCAGTCCCATTAAGACCACAAGAGGACAATCCGGACAATTCCAGAGCAAAAGTAAGTGTTTGACTGATTGGGTAAGGAGGAAGACTTGTGAATGTACACATTCTGACGGCGATTATTCTGGGCACATTGCTGGCCGGTATTTATTTGCTGGTGAGCAAAGAGAATAAATTTTCGGTCAAAATGGCAAAGATCAACGAATACTATTCCGCAAAAGAATTTTCTAAGCTTTTCGGAACGGAGCTGATCGTGTTTTCTGTCTCTTGCATTCCGGCTTGGATTGCATATGCCTATGAGATCAAATGACTGCTGATCCCTTCTGTAATTTTGATCCTGTGCTGCTTCGTTGGCTGCTTTATCTATGAAGCGGTGTACAGAGCCAAGAAAACGGGTAGAAAGGGGATTGAAGATGACTGAATTTAGTGATTTTCTCAATGAGCAGTTATCCGATCCTGAGTTGTGTGCGGAATACGATGCATTGGAACCGCAATTTACGATCATTCAAGAGATGATTGATGACAGACAAGCTGCCGGTCTGACCCAAGAACAGTTGTCGAATGAAACCGAAATTGCGCTGAGCAATATAACTTAGTACCTTTCTTTTTCGATTGGTATGGTACTTGTATGTAAAGAGCCGGTAAGAAATAAATCTTACCGGCTCTTAGCTTTTGTTTATTTGGTCATTCTCCATCTTCGCTTATATTCTGCTCGCGCCTACGGAGTCTATTATACGAAAATTCTAATATTTTATCTTTGCGTGAGCTTAACATAGTCATATAAAAATCTTTTTGAAGATCAGATAAGAATGGAGTGTATTCAACAATCTTTGTGATTTTTTTCATGTCTATTCGTGGGAAAATCCGTTTTAAAGCTCTGTTGCAATCTTTATTTTCTGATGAGGAAATGAACTTGAAGTAGTTGATTTTCTGACCATTTATCTTAATAGCAGAACAAGGGTTCTCAAAAATCCGACGATTGCGTTCTTGGGAATCTAACAAGACACTACGAATCGTTTCTTCGTCGGCTTGCGGATAAAGACAATTTCCGCAATCATAGACGGGAGCAAGCCATACTTCATCCGTTCTGCCGTTATACAAGAATCCCCAGTTGCCGTTGTGCCTGTCCCGGTTTCCGATTAGCGCATCGATGATAAACATATCCCAGAACCTGTCAGATAGAATCTGCCGATCAATTGCAGTTTGCTCCTCTATCGTTCTAACGATATCAACAAGTTCTGTGGCATAACCGCTATAAACGGAATCGATCATCGTGTTTTTTAATGAAGCAAAGTCCTGAATAGAGAGACCGTCTGGCGCAAAATCTTTGCAGGCAACAACGATTTTTTCTTTTCCGTTTGAAGTGTAAGTGCCCAGCAAGGTTTCTTGCACTGGAATTCCTACACTTTGAAAAATATGACAACCGAGGTATTCCGATATACAACCATTTGCATCGCTCATATTATGGTTGATGGAAGACTTGGTTGGAAATTTTAGCATATACTGTTCGCCGTCATATAAAACGGAGATCTTTTTACCATTTGCTCCGGCATAGGTCTTGTTGCGTCTGGGAAAATTTGTAAAATCAATCATTTAGTCATCATCCCGTTCCATTCGCAGGTACTTTTTTCTTAAATACCAAGCTTGCTCTGACGAAATTTCTTGTTCCACTTCTGCAACATTGATATCTGAATTCAGATCGCACCATGTTAGATCCCAATGAAGATCTTTCTTTCCACTGTCTATCATCTCCCAAGATTCTTTCATAGCCTCCAAAGAAATTTGAAGGTAAGGAGGTAATCCTCGTTCCAGATATTCGTCATTGTACGGAAGCCCCGTCTTGCTATCGTACTCTGCCTTTGCAGGGTCCAAAGACATAATAAACTCCATGGAACAGTCAAGCGCCTTTGCCAGCTGTTGTATCGTGCGTGCAGAACATTTTTCCAAAGAACTTTTCCCGGAGCAAATATCTATAACAGTAGTCTTTGGTACGCCGCTAATCTTTGATAACTGATATTTGGTAATATTTTTGCTGTTAATATACGCTTGAAAAGTCATGGTATCACCCTTTCATGTTACCGCTAGTATATCGGTGTACCGACCGCTTGTCAATTGTGCTGCCTCCGTTGTAATTTGACGGGACACCGGAAAACAGGTATAATATTTGTTCAATCTGAATGTTAAAGGAGGGATGGGCCCATGCTGATTTCCGCAGAGCACATCTCGAAAAATTACGGCACAAAGCAGTTGCTGAATGATGTGCATTTGTATCTGGATGAAGGGGAAAAAATCGGCATTATCGGTGTCAATGGCACGGGCAAGAGCACTTTTTTGAAGATTCTTGCCGGAGTGGAAGAGGCGGACGAGGGAACGCTTGCCCGGGATCCCAATGTGCAGATTTCCTATCTCCCCCAGAACCCCCGGATGGAGGAAGATGCCACGGTGCTGGAGCAGGTGTTTTTGCACTATCCGGAGGATTTCCGTGCGCTGAAGGAATACGAAGCCAAAACCATGCTGAGCAAGCTGGGCGTCCCGGACTTTGATGCCAAAATCGGCACCCTGTCCGGCGGACAGCGGAAGCGTGTTGCTTTGGCAGCGGCACTGGTGCATCCGGCGGATGTGCTGATTCTGGACGAGCCGACCAACCATCTGGACAGTGAGATGGTGGCATGGCTGGAGGAGAAGCTGATTCGGTTCCGGGGCGGCGTCATTCTGGTGACCCATGACCGCTACTTTCTGGAGCGTGTGGTGACGAAAATCACTGAGTTGACCCGGGGCGCCACCTATTCCTATGAGGCCAACTATTCCAAGTATCTGGAGTTGAAGGCACAGCGTCTGGAGATGGCACAGGCCACCGAGCGTAAGCGCCAGTCGGTGCTGCGGGTGGAAGCCCAGTGGATCATGCGTGGAGCCCGAGCCAGAGGAACCAAGAGCAAGGAGCGCATCCAGCGCTACCATGATTTGAAGGATCAGTCGGCGCCGGAGTTGGATCAGGTGGTGAAAATCGCCGCCGGTATGAGCCGTCTGGGCAAGCAGATCATTGAGTTGGACCATGTGGGCTGCCGCTTTGGGGATAAAACGGTCATTTCGGACTTTACTTATCATGTCAAGCGCACGGACCGCATCGGTATCGTGGGCCATAACGGCGCAGGCAAAAGCACGCTGCTGAATCTGGCAGCCGGCTGCCTGAAACCCACGGAGGGTACGGTGACCATCGGTTCCACGGTGCGCATCGGTTACTTTACGCAGGAAGGCCGGGAGATGGACCCGGAGGAAATCGCCTATGACTATGTGTCGGAGGCAGGCGACCGGATTGAAACCGGAGAGGGAACTTTTACCGCCTCTCAGCTGATGGAGCGGTTCCTCTTTGACGGTGCGCTGCAGCATACCCCCATCGGTCGGCTCAGCGGCGGTGAGCGTCGGAGATTGTTCTTGCTCCGTATCCTGATGGGAGCCCCCAATGTGCTGTTTTTGGACGAGCCGACCAACGATCTGGACATTGACACCTTGACCATTCTGGAGGATTATCTGCTGACCTTCCCGGGTGTCGTAATTGCGGTGTCCCATGACCGCTATTTCCTGGATAAAATGGCGGATGCCATTTTTGAGGTGAAAGGGGACGGAGCGGTTCAGATTTATTCCGGCAACTACGCCGATTATCTGGATAAGCGGGAACCGGAGGAAACCAAAAGCGAGAAAAAGCAGACGCAGCCCAAGAAGCAGCAGTCCTCGTCAGAGCCGACGCCCAAGCGGAAGTTCACCTATGGGGAACAGCGAGAGTACGAAACCATCGAGGCAGACCTTGCCGCCTTGGAGGAGAAAATCGCCGCTGTGGAACAAGCGATGAACGAAGCCGCCAGCGATTATGTGCGTTTGCAGGAGCTGATGGAGCAAAAGACTCAGCTGGAACAGGCGCTGGAAGAGAAAACCGAGCGCTGGATGTATCTGGAGGAGCTTGCGGAAAAAATTGCGGCCCGTAAGGGATAATCAAAAAAGACAAGCACCGAATCTGGAGCCAGTCCGGATTCGGTGCTTGTTTATTGTCTGTCAGAACGAAACCTCGGGGAAGAATTCCTCCACAAAGTCCACATGATTTACCTTCCAGCTCTTGCCGTTGAGGTATTCCAGCTCTCCGGCGTCTGTGGTGAATTGGAAGGTGAGCTGATAGCTCCAAAGTGCCTGATGGTGCTTGCCGTACTGGCGGTTGATGCGCTCGTTGCCGTACTTGCCATCCCCCAGCAGAGGGTGTCCAGCGTGGCTCATCATGGCACGGATCTGATGGGTGCGGCCGGTGATGAGATCACATTCCACCAGAGACAGTCCCTTGGCACTGGCCAGCGTGCGGTATTTGGTGATGGCCTTTCTTCCGCCGGGAACCGGCTTGGAGCGGACAGACACCTGCTTCTTGTTCTCGTCCTTGAGAATGAAGCCCTCCAGCGTGCCGGCAGCAGGGGAAGGGCGGCCCAGCACGACGCAGAGGTAGAGCTTTTCCAGTTCCCGATCCCGAATCTTCTGATTCATTACCCGCAGAGCCTCGGCGGTTTTGGCAGCGATGACGATGCCGCCGGTGTTCCGGTCAATGCGGTTGCAGAGCGCAGGGGTAAAGGAGTTTTCCCAGTAGGGGCTCCATTCTTTTTTCTGGTAGAGGTAAGCCTGAATGTGGTTGATGAGGGTGTTGACCTTTTCTGTTTCGTCGGCGTGAACCACCATGCCGGGCGCCTTGTTCACCAGCAGGATGTGCTCATCCTCATAGATGATGTCCAGCTTGGGCTTGAACAGCTTCAAAAAGGCGTTTTCCGGGGTGGGAGTGTCAAAAAACTCATCGTTGATGTAGCACTGCAGCACATCGCCCACCTTCAGCCGGGTGTCCCGGTCGGCACGCTTGCCGTTGAGCTTGATGCGCTTGATGCGGATATATTTCTGAGCCAGGGGAGCAGGGAGCAGAGGCAGCGCTTTGGCGATGTAACGATCCAGACGCTGACCTGCGTCGTTTTTCCCGATGGTGAGTTCCTTCATAAGGACAGGATCCTCCTGATTGTAGAATGATAAGGTATTATAGCATAAACCACAAAGAAAAAACAGCGGACAAGAAAGAGAATCCAGAAAGTTTGTTGCAAAAGGTCAAAAAAACCGCTATAATAGACCAGAATGCCGCAGTAGGGCTTAGTTCGCAGAAAAATACCTTTGTGATATAAAAAATGTTTGACACAGGGGGACCCTTGCGGTATAATACAACTTGTGCCGTTATGCGAGGTGTACTATGCTTCTCGATTTGAAAGATTTGATTGTCCGTCCCGGTGAGGCGCTTCCTTTTGACTTTGAGCTGGATCTGTCCGAGCTGGATTTCTACGGAACGCATCCCATTGTGGAGCCTGTCCATGTGACCGGCGAAGTCCGCAACCATGCCGGACTGTTGATGATGACCGGCACAGCCGTCACCAATCTTCATGTGAACTGTGACCGCTGCGGAAAGCCCTTCCAGCGTTTGATGGAGCTTCCCTTTGAGCATATGCTTGCGGATCATCTGGAAGATGAAGAAAATGACGAGATCGTCCTGCTGGACGGCACGGTGCTGAATGCCGACGATGTGATTGAAGATGACTTCGTCTACGGCATGGATACCAGCAACCTCTGCAAAGAGGATTGCAAGGGCCGCTGCTACCGCTGCGGAGCGGATTTGAACGAAGGCGAGTGCAAGTGCAAGCCTGAGATCGATCCCCGCATGGCAGTGCTGGCCAAGCTGCTGGAGAAGCAGGATTAACTTTTTGTAAGCTCCCCCAAATGGGGCTTAAGCAGTGCGGTTTAGAACTGCGCAGGCGTGTTATGTGCGAGGTTTTGGGTGAAGCAGCACCCGAAACCTTGCACATCGCCCGCCGCGTAGGAATCCGCATTGTCATAGCTTGTCTGCCTTTCGGTTGACAGCAGACATTATTATAGGAGGTGTCCTAGAGTATGGCAGTCCCGAAGACGAAAGTGTCCAAGGCTCGTCGCGATAAGAGACGCAGCAATGTCTGGAAGCTGGAGAATCCCGGTGTCCTGACTTGCCCCAAGTGCGGTGCTCCCCGTCTCCCTCATCGTATTTGCACGTCCTGCTGGACCTACAACGGCCGCGATTACAGCAAGAATGCTGAGGCCGCTAAGTAATTTCAAATTACAGAGTAACGAGCCTGTCCGCAAATGCGGCAGGCTCTTTACTTTTTTTTGAAATTCGGGTAAAATACAGTGATATCATAAGCGTATTGTGCAGTTGGAGGACCTCAGCATGAGCACAAAGATTAAGTCGGTGGATCCCCGTTCGCCTGCCAGTCGGGCAGGCGTCCATCCGGGAGAAACTCTGACGAAAGTCAATGGAAATCCCATTGTGGATGTTCTGGACTATAAATTTTATACCTATGACCCTAGGCTGGTGCTGACGCTGAAGACGGAAGAAGGCAAGGAGAGGCTGGTCAGAGTCCGCAAGAGAGAGGGCGAAGACCTGGGCCTTGAATTCGAGACCTATCTGATGGATCACGCCCGTTCCTGCGCCAATAACTGCATTTTCTGTTTTGTGGATCAAATGCCCAAGGGAATGCGAAAGACCTTGTACTTCAAGGATGACGATGCCCGGTTGTCCTTCCTCTTGGGCAACTTTATCACGCTGACCAACCTCTCACCCCGAGAGATTCAGCGCATCATTGATCTGCGCATTTCTCCGGTCAATGTCTCCGTTCATACCACGGACCCGGAGCTTCGCTGCAAGATGCTGGGGCATCGCCGTGCCGGTGAATCCATTGATGTGATGCGTCGTCTGGCGGAAAACGGCATTCGTATGAACTGCCAGATTGTTTCCTGCCCCGGCATCAACGACGGACCGGCTCTGCAGCGGACCATGGAGGACCTGCTGGAGATGCACCCCGGCGTTGAGGGTGTGTCTATCGTTCCGGTGGGCCTGACCAAGTTCCGGGAGGGCTTGTTCCCCCTCCGTGTCTACGACAAGGAGAGCGCCGGACAGGTCATCGATCAGGTGGAGGCCTTCGGGCGTAAGTGCCGGGAGGAATGTGGAAGCACCATCTTCTGGTGCTCCGATGAATTTTACCTGATTGCAGAGCGGGAGCTGCCGGACGAGGACTTTTATGAAGGCTATCGCCAGCTTGAAAACGGCGTAGGAATGCTGCGCCTGCTGGAAAGCGAGTTCATGGCGGGACTGAAAACCGCGGATTTCCCGGAATCGGTTCCCTCCTTCACTCTGGCAACCGGCGTGTCTGCCTATCCCATGCTCCGTTCCCTTGTGGAGCGGGCGAAGGAAGCCTATGGCGGCTTTGACGGTCAGGTGGTTCAGATCATCAACCACTTTTTCGGTGAAACGATCACCGTGGCCGGCCTTATCACCGGTACCGACCTCATTGACCAGCTGAAGGGCAAACCGCTGGGCGAGCGGCTGCTGCTGCCGGATTGTATGCTCCGCTACCATGAAAATGTCTTTTTGGACGATGTGACCATCGAAGAGGTGGAGCAGGCCCTCGGCGTGCCCATCACCTTTGTCGGCTCCGACGGAATGGAGCTGTGTGATGCGATCTTCGGCCTGAGCGGCGAGCGGAAGAGTTCCTGCCCCATGGAGGTGCAGGAGGAATACCATACCTACAACCCCTCATACTAAAGGAAGTGAGTTTGAATATGGCAAAACCTGTTGTGGCCATTGTTGGCCGACCCAATGTGGGCAAGTCTATGCTGTTTAACCGTCTGGTGGGCCAGCGGCTCTCCATCGTGGAGGATACTCCCGGCGTGACCCGTGACCGTCTGTACGCTGAGTGCGAATGGGGCGGACGGAAGTTCACCGTGGTGGATACCGGCGGTATTGAACCCAATACCGACAGCGAGATTCTCCAGTTCATGCGCTCTCAGGCAGAACTGGCCATTCAGAACGCAACGGTGATCGTTCTGGTGTGCGATCTGCATACCGGCGTGACCGCAGCCGATCAGGATGTGGCCAATATGCTGCTGCGCTCCAAGAAGCCGGTGCTGCTGGCGGTCAATAAGGCCGACTCCACCGGACACCCCGACCCCATGATTTATGAATTCTATAATCTGGGCCTTGGCGATCCCATCCCTGTGTCTGCCGTCCACGGTCATGGTACCGGCGACCTGCTGGAAGCCTGCCTGCAGTACTTCCCTTCGGAGGAAGAGGAGGAAATCGAGGATGATGTCATCAAGGTGGCTGTTATCGGCAAGCCCAACGCCGGCAAGTCTTCTCTGATCAACCGTATTTTGGGCGAAGAGCGTGTCATTGTCAGCAATGTGGCAGGTACGACTCGTGATGCGGTGGACTCCTACTATGAAAATGAACACGGCAAGTACCTCTTTATTGATACCGCCGGTATGCGCAAGAAGTCCAAGGTCGTGGACAGCGTGGAGCGGTTCTCGGTGCTTCGTGCCACCATGGCCATCGAGCGTGCGGATGTCTGCCTGATTATGATTGACGCAAACGACGGCGTCACTGAGCAGGACACCAAGGTGGCAGGCCTTGCCCATGAGGCAGGAAAGGCCTGCATCATCGTGGTGAATAAGTGGGACAGCGTGGAGAAGGATGACAAGACCATGGACAAGATGCGTGCGGAAATCCGTGCGGATTTGGCCTATATGACCTATGCACCGATCATCTTCATCTCCGCCCTGACTGGTCAGCGTGTTAACCGCATCTTTGACCTCATCAATTATGTAAATGATCAGGCCACCCTGCGGATCAAGACCGGCGTGCTGAACTCTCTGCTGGCCGATGCCACCACCCGTGTTCAGCCTCCTACGGATAAGGGCCGCCGCCTGAAGATTTACTATATGACTCAGATCGGCGTCAAGCCCCCGCACTTTGTGATTTTCTGCAACGATTCCCGTCTGTTCCATTTCTCCTATCAGCGGTATCTGGAAAACCAGATCCGCAGCACCTTCGGCATGGAGGGTACGCCGGTGCGGCTGACCATCCGTCAGAAGGGCGAGAAGGAGGATGAGTAACCATGTTGGGTAAGGCTGCACTTCTTTTGGTGCTGACCGTGGCAGCAAGCTATCTGCTGGGCTGCTTCAACGGCGCACTGTTGATTTCGAAGTATATTTTCCACGATGACATCCGTGCGCACGGCAGCGGCAATGCGGGACTGACGAACTTTTATCGTGTGTTTGGCGGCGGATTGACGGCGGTAGTCATTCTCTGTGATGCACTGAAGGCGATCATCTCCGTCCTGATTGGCGGCTGGCTGCTGGGTGATATTCTGGGCTGGGGTGTTCTGGGCGAGTACATCGCCGGACTCAGCTGCATGCTGGGCCATATGTACCCCTGTATGTTCCAGTTCAAGGGCGGCAAGGGCGTTTTGTCCGAGGTTGCCATGGTTTTGATGATTGATTGGCGCATGGGCCTTGCCTGGCTTGGCGTATTTCTGGTGACGGTGCTTCTGACCCGTATGGTTTCCTTGGGTTCTCTGCTGGGCTGTGTCACCTTCATGATCGGCACCGCAGTGCTGTATCATAATCCAGTTGTGATTTTCTTCGGCCTTGTGATCGGCGGCTTGGTGATTTGGCGTCACCGTGCCAATGTGGTCCGCATCATCAAGGGTGAGGAGAATAAGTTTTCCTTCCATAAGAAAGGCGATAAGAAGGAGGGTTAATCGTGAAAGTCTGTGTGTTAGGCAGCGGTGGCTGGGGTACGGCTCTGGCCTTGAACCTGTTGGAGAACGGTCATGATGTGACCTTGTGGTCCTATCAGCAGGAAGAGTGTGAAGTCATGCAGAAACAGCATGAAAATCCCATGCTCAAGGGAGTCAAGCTGCCGGCAGAACTGAAACTCACTTGGGATATCCGTGCGGCAGCGGATTGCGGCGCCGTGGTCTTGGCAACTCCTTCGTTTGCAGTTCGTAATACCGCAAAGAACCTGAACCCAATCCTCCGGGATGGCACGGTACTGATCAGCGTGTCCAAGGGCATTGAGTCCGGCACCTCCAAGCGTCTGACTCAGGCCATCGAGGAGGAAACCGGCGGACGCTGTCCTGTTGTGGCGCTGTGCGGTCCGACGCACGCGGAAGAGGTGGGACGGAGAATCCCCAGCGCTATAGTGGCGGCTTCCGTCAACCGTGAGGCTGCGGAGCTGACCCAGACCCTCTTTATGAACGAGCATTTGCGTGTCTATACCTCCGACGATGTGGTGGGTGCGGAGCTGGGCGCAGCATTGAAGAATGTCATTGCCCTGTGTGCCGGTATCTGCGACGGAATGGGCTTTGGTGATAATACCAGAGCCATGCTGATGACCCGTGGCCTGACGGAAATCGCCCGTCTGGGTGTTGCCATGGGCGGCAAGCAGGCCACCTTCGCCGGACTGACCGGCGTGGGCGATCTGATTGTCACCTGCACCAGTATGCACTCTCGTAACCATCGTGCCGGCATCCTGATCGGTAAGGGTGTGGAGCCGCAGGAAGCGGTGAAGCAGATCGGTGCCGTGGTGGAAGGCTTCTATGCCGCCCAGTCGGCAAGAGAGCTGGCCCATAAGCGGGGCGTGGAAATGCCCATTACTGAGGCCGCCTATGCGGTGCTCTATGAGGGCCTGCCCACCAGAGAAGCCCTGATGTGCCTGATGACGCGCGATAAGAAGCGTGAGACGGAAGACGCTTGGGTCTGATGTCGTGTAACCAAAGGCTTGCGGAACTTCCGCAAGCCTTTTTGCTATTGCCGAAAGCGGCAGGGAGGAACCATATGGGTATTCTGAATTTGAAGTAAGCCTTCTGTTTGAACAAAATCAAATAGAGAGGTGTCATTATGAAGCTTGTCATTCAAGAATACAAAACCTACCGTGAAGAAGAGATTCTGCCCCTGTACAAAAGCGTGGGCTGGTCCTCCTACTATGAGTGCCCGGAGATGCTGAAGCGTGCTTATGCTGCGTCCTATTGCATTCTGGCGGCGTACGAGGACAACCGTCTGGTGGGCGTCATCCGTGCCGTGGGGGACGGAGCCTCCGTGGTGTTCGTGCAGGACCTTCTGGTGCTTCCGGAGTACCAGAGAAAGGGCATCGGAACCAAGCTGATGCAGGAGCTGCTCCGCCGCTGTGAGGGAGTCTACCAGTTCCATCTGATGACCGACGATCAGCCCAAAACCGTGCAGTTTTACCGCTCGGTGGGTCTGACCGAGGCGGATGCGCTGGGTGTGAAAACCTTCACGAAGCTGTAACAAACGAAGAAACGACGGTATCGCCGGGAGCGATACCGTCGTTTTGTGCATAAAATGGGCTGTTTTACAAAATTGTGGTCACCACAAGCACCACCACAGCCACCAAAGAGAACTTGATCAGCCGAGCTGTGTCCGCCTTCAGCCCCAGCTTGTCGAGGCCCCAGTCCAGCAGAAAATCTACGGGAACGCAGAGAGCAAACAGCAGAAGCAGCAGCCAGGCGGTGTTGTTGGACACAAACCAGCCCAGTTTTGTTCCAGCAAAGCAAAAAGCCGCCAAAACCACGAATGTGATGAGAATACCTTGTATGCGTTTTTTCATTGTGCAGACCTTCTTGGTGTAAGATTTGATTGATTGAAAAGGGAACCGTTATAGACCGGATGATACCATGAAATCCGGTTTAAAACAATTCTTTGTGGAAACAAAGAGAGCAGCGGTCCGGAGTCAATCTGCTTTAGACCGCTGCTCATTTTTTTATTCAGGACAGCTCCGAGGGCTGAGCATAGTGGTACGCAAAGCACAGCTCTTCTTCCGGCTGGATAAAGGACTTGTCGCCGGTGGCGTTGTACTCCCAGAGCACCACTTCCAGTACATCCTTCTGGTTGGGAGCAACGCACCAAGAGTAAATCAGCATACCATCGTAGAGCAGATCGTTTTCCGCAGTTTGGAACCGAAGTACCCGGTACTGAATCTGTTTGTCGTCGATGAGCAGGCTGTTGACCTTGGAGCTGGAGAGATTGCCGTAGGAGCCTTCCTCCCGAAGCAGCTGAGGCAGATCCTTCGTGTAAGCGGCGGCGTCATCGGGAGAAAAATCTTCCCAGAGGTTGTATTCAATCAGCTCAAAATCCTCTTCGGAGTAGAAGTAATAGAAGCTGACGCCGGAATCCGACACCGTTTCAGGAGCCATGTATTCCGGGGTGTAAATCTGATAACCGCAGGTGTGGTTGGGAGTCGAGATGGAGTAGGAATCCATGCCTTCCGGCAGTGGGAGAACCGATTCCTGCGGAGAATCGGACTCCGCAGCAGATTCACCCTCCAGAGCCAGCTGGCGGAAGCCGTCGGGAACCGAAATGTTCACCGGATGACCGTAGTGGCGGTACAGAATCTCAAAACTCAGTTCGGACAAGGTGTATTTCGTGCCGTCCGGGAGGGTAAACGAGCTGTTTTTCTCTCCGTCCGGTTGGTAAGTAAGCACCAGCTTCACCGGAAGAGAAGTTTCTTTGTCGGTGGCAAGCCGAACCTCTACGGGAATGTCCTCCAGAGAAAAAGAGGTGTGCGTTCCGTGAATATAGATGGGAAGCTCCGGCCCGATGGCCAGTTCTGTGCCCACATAGACATCGCAGAGCGTGCCCTGCACCAACTCCGATTCCTCCAGCAGTTGGTATTTGTCATCCAAATGCAAGGACAGGGGCAGTCGTACCAGAGAGCCAAGTCCGGTGTCGGCTTCGGTGACGGAATAATGGGAGCCGAATCTGGAATAGGATTGCTCGTACTGAGGATCGTAGTAGCTCTCCATCTCTGT
>JAHHSJ010000039.1 GCA_020025295.1 Oscillospiraceae bacterium
TGTATGAGCTGAAAAACACAGCTCACTTGGCGCAAGATGTACTATACCATAGGGTGGGGTAGATGTCAACAGAAAAATCAAAATTTGCTAAAATTTTTATTCCACGCACGCAGAGACCTGTGCGGACGCAGCGGGGGAAAGGGAGGCGGAGCGTGTGAGCGGTGCCTGACGATCCCCTTGGTCAAAGTGTTTTGAAATCAGAGATCAACAAAGTGTCAGAGGAAAAAGAAAAGACACATCTTGCGATGTGTCTTTCTTGGTGCACGAGGCGGGAGTCGAACCCGCACGCCCTTGCGAGCACTGGCACCTGAAGCCAGCGAGTCTACCAATTCCACCACTCGTGCAAACCTAGGTGTATGAGCTGAAAAACACAGCTCACTTGGCGCAAGATGTACTATACCATAGGGTAGGGCGGAAGTCAACCTGTTTTTACAAAATTTTTCAAAAAAGGCGGAAAAAGGGCGGCTCAGAAAGAAATTCCAACGAAAACAAAAAAGTGGTTGACAAAAGGAGTGTGTATGAATATAATAATCTGTGCTGACCTGCGGATGTGCTGGAATTGGTAGACTGGCAAGCTTGAGGTGCTTGTGCGCGAATGCGCGTACGGGTTCGAGTCCCGTCATCCGCACCAGCAAAAACCACACCACTTGGTGTGGTTTTTTGTTTTTGTCCGGAGTGGGGAAGAGAAGCCGATTGCAGCCGGCAGATTTCCTCTGCCAGTCGCTGCGCTTTGAAAAGGAAACAGAAACCGCCTGCGTCCAAAGTCTGGATACGGGCGGTTGTTTGCGTTTGCGGAACAAAACGGGAATGGCTGGCTTGGAAGACGGGAAGAAACAGGGAAATGTCAATTCCGGACACAGAAAGTGGGGAAATTCTGAGAAAAAGCAAAAAATAAAAGCGTCAAATCGTGAAAAACGATTGACACTTGCATATTGGTATGGTACAATAAATCGATATTGTGGGCGGATATGCGCTGTTACCCCAGCTTCATTCACTGGATGCAGTATAGCATACCTCCCGTTCCCTTGCAAGAGGGAAAAACGAAAGTTATCAACTGACCCGGGCGTTTCAAATCGAAATTCCCACCGCTTCTTTGGATATTTTAACGAAAACGGAGTGTGAAAGACATGGTCAAAGATGTATACTATGGCAATACACTGAGAAAAAGTTTTGCCAGACACGACGAGATCATTGACATGCCTGACCTTCTGGAAATCCAGAAGACCAGCTATCAGTGGTTCCTGGATGAGGGATTGCGGGAAGTGTTCCGCGATGTCGCATCCATCTCCGACTACCAGGGCAACCTGGAGCTCAGCTTCATCGACTACAAGATGGATGAGAAGCCCAAGTACTCCGTTGAGGAGTGCAAGGCTCGTGATGCAACGTATGCTGCTCCCATCAAGGTGAAGGTGCGTCTGCGCAATAAGGAAACCGAGGAGATCAAGGAGCAGGAGATCTTCATGGGCGACTTCCCGATTATGACCAAGGGCGCTACCTTTGTCATCAACGGTGCAGAGCGTTCCATTGTTTCCCAGATCGTCCGTTCTCCCGGTATGTACTATGGTCGCACCGAGGACAAGGCCGGCAATGTAACCTATTCCGCCACTGTGATCCCTTATCGCGGCGCTTGGCTGGAGTATGAGACCGACCTCTCTGATGTGCTGTGGGTTCGTATCGACAAGAACCGCAAGCTGCCCATCACCTGCCTGCTGCGTGCCATCGGCCTGAAGACCAACCAGGAAATTCTGGATGTGTTCGGCGAGGATCCCCGTATCGTCGCCACTCTGGAGAAGGACACCTTCGATACCTACGAAGAGGCCCATCTGGAGATTTACCGCAAGCTGCGTCCCGGCGAGCCCCCCACGGTGGACTCCAGCGAGACCCTGCTGCAGAATCTGTTCTTTGACGCCCGCCGCTATGACCTGAGCAATGTGGGCCGTTATAAGTTCAATAAGAAGCTGGATATGGGCCGCCGTCTGGCCAACCAGAAGCTGGCTGCTCCCATTGCCGATCCTTGGACCGGTGAGGTCATCGCCGAGGCTGGCGAAATCCTCACTCGTGAGCGTGCTCAGGAGCTGGCTGCCCGTGGCGTCAACGAGGCCATGGTGGATGTGGAAGGCACTGTCATCCGCGTCTTTGCCAACAACATGATCGATCCTCATCCTTATCTGGACTTCGATCCTGAGGAAGTCGGCCTGACCGAGCGCGTCCGCTTCTCCGTCTTTAAGGAGATTCTGGACCAGTACAGCGGGGAAGAGCTGCGGGATGCTCTGGAGGACGCTCATGATGAGCTGATTCCCAAGCACATCATCGTGGACGATATGCTGGCTTCCGTCAACTATCTGAACTGCTTGGCCTACGGCGTGGGCAATGCAGATGACATTGACCATCTGGGCAACCGCCGCCTGCGCTGCGTGGGCGAGCTGCTGCAGAACCAGTTCCGCATCGGCTTCAGCCGTATGGAGCGCGTCATCCGTGAGCGCATGACCATTCAGGATCTGGACAGCGTCACTCCTCAGTCCCTGATTAACATCCGTCCTGTGACGGCTGCAATCAAGGAATTCTTCGGTTCCTCTCCTCTGAGCCAGTTCATGGACCAGACCAACCCTCTGGCTGAGCTGACCCATAAGCGTCGTATCTCCGCTCTGGGCCCCGGCGGTCTGAGCCGTGAGCGCGCCAGCTTCGATGTCCGTGACGTTCACTACAGCCACTATGGCCGTCTGTGCCCCATCGAGACTCCTGAAGGACCGAACATCGGCCTGATCTCCTATCTGGCCTCTTATGCCCGCGTGAACCGCTATGGCTTTATCGAGACTCCTTACCGTGTCGTTGAGCAGCCCTCCGGCTTCGTCACCGACAAGGTGGAATACATGACCGCCGATGTGGAAGATGAGCATACCGTGGCACAGGCCACCGAGCCCATCGACGAGAACGGCTGTCTGGCCAATGCCCGTATCACTTGCCGTCACCGCGACGAGATCGTGGAAGTCGACCGTCAGCAGGTGGACCGCATCGACGTGTCCCCCAAGATGATGGTGTCCGTGGCAACCGCCATGATCCCCTTCTTGGAGAACGATGACGCAAACCGTGCACTGATGGGCGCAAACATGCAGCGTCAGGCTGTGCCTCTGCTGGTTACCGAGGCTCCCATCGTTGCTACCGGTCAGGAGTACAAGAACTGCCAGGACTCCGAAGTGGTCGTGCTGGCTGAGGGCGACGGCGAGGTCACCAAGGTTTCCGCAACCAACATCACCGTCCGCTACGACGACGGCCGTGTTGTGGATTACCCCCTGACCAAGTATGTCCGTTCCAACCATACCACCTGCATCAACCAGAAGCCTATTGTCAACGCCGGTCAGCGTGTCCGCTACCGTGAGACTCTGGCAGACGGACCTGCAACCTGCAACGGCGAAATCGCTCTGGGTCGTAACATCCTGATGGGCTTTATGACTTGGGAAGGCTACAACTACGAGGACGCTGTGCTGCTGAACGAGCGTATGGTGCAGGAGGATGTGTTTACCTCCATCCATATCGAGGAGTTCGAAACCGAAGCCCGCGACACCAAGCTGGGGCCGGAAGAGATCACCCGTGATATTCCCAATGTGGGTGAGGACGCTCTGAGAGATCTGGATGAGCGTGGTATCATCCGTGTCGGCGCTGAAGTCACTGCCGGCGACATTCTGGTCGGTAAGGTCACCCCCAAGGGCGAGACCGACCTCACCGCTGAGGAGCGCCTGCTGCGCGCCATCTTCGGCGAAAAGGCCCGCGAGGTCCGTGATACCTCTCTGAAGGTGCCTCATGGTATGTCCGGTATCATTCAGGATGTCAAGGTCTTTACCCGTGATAACGGCGATGAGCTGAATCCCGGCGTCAATATGTGCGTGCGTGTCTATATTGTCCAGAAGCGTAAGATCGGCGTGGGCGATAAGATGGCAGGCCGCCATGGTAATAAGGGTGTTGTTTCCCGCATCATGCCTCGCGAGGATATGCCTTTCCTGCCGGATGGCACTCCTCTGGACATCGTGCTGAACCCCTTGGGCGTGCCTTCCCGTATGAACATCGGTCAGGTGCTAGAAGTCCATCTGGGCTATGCAGCTAAGACTCTGGGCTGGAAGGTGGCAACCCCCATCTTCAACGGCGCCAACGAGAAGGACATTCAGGAGTGCCTGCGTATGGCCGGCCTGAACGAGAACGGCAAGAGCTGGCTCTATGACGGTCGTACCGGTCAGCGTTTCGATAACCCTGTTACCGTCGGCTATGTGTACTTCCTGAAGCTGCACCATCTGGTCGATGATAAGATCCATGCCCGTTCCACCGGTCCTTACAGCCTGGTTACCCAGCAGCCTCTGGGTGGTAAGGCTCAGTTCGGCGGCCAGCGTTTCGGTGAGATGGAAGTTTGGGCTCTGGAAGCTTACGGCGCTGCATACACCCTGCAGGAGATCCTGACTGTCAAGTCGGACGATGTCACCGGTCGTGTGCGCACCTACGAAGCCATCATCAAGGGTCACAATGTGCCCAAGCCCGGCGTGCCTGAGTCCTTCAAGGTTTTGATGAAGGAACTGCAGTCTCTGTGTCTGGATGTCCGTGTGCTGGACGCTCAGGGCAATGAGATCGAGCTGAAGGACGAGGATGAGGATAACTATCAGCCCGGCCGCCGTGATTACGACGACTTCGATTACGCCAGCGACGAGGGCGAGTTTGCCAATGCCGGCGGCTTCGCAGTTGGCGAAATGAATGAAGAGGGCACCGTGGAAGAGGCCCCCGCTTTTGAAGAAGTGGGTGAGCTGTTCGTCGACGGCGCAGAAGAATAAAGAAAGGGGAGGTCGATTACAATGAGTTACGCTGAATTTGATGCGATCAAAATCTCTATCGCTTCTCCGGAGCAGATCAGAGAGTGGTCCTACGGTGAGGTTACCAAGCCCGAGACCATTAACTACCGTACTCTGAAGCCTGAGCGTGATGGTCTGTTCTGCGAACGAATCTTTGGCCCCACGAAGGACTGGGAGTGCCATTGCGGTAAGTACAAGAAGATCCGCTATAAGGGCAAGATTTGCGACCGCTGCGGCGTTGAGGTGACTCGCGCCAAGGTCCGCCGTGAGCGCATGGGCCACATCGAGCTGGCCGCCCCTGTCTCCCACATTTGGTATTTCAAGGGCATTCCCTCCCGTATGGGTCTGCTGCTGGATATCTCTCCCCGTATTCTGGAGAAGGTGCTGTACTTTGCAGCCTATATCGTCACGGATCCTGGTTTTACTCCTCTGAGCAAGAACCAGATCCTGTCCGAGAAGGAATACGCGGATATGCGTGAGAAGTACGAGGACGATTTCGACGCCGGAATGGGCGCCGAAGCCGTCAAGAAGCTGCTGCAGGATGTGAACCTGGAGGAGCTGTCCACTTCTCTGCGTGCTGAGCTGAAGACCGCTTCCGGTCAGAAGAAGGCTCGCATCGTCAAGCGTCTGGAGGTCGTGGATGCGTTCCTGGCCTCCGGCAACAAGCCTGAGTGGATGATTATCGACGTTCTGCCGGTCATTCCCCCTGAGATTCGTCCCATGGTCCAGCTGGACGGCGGCCGTTTCGCCACCTCTGACCTGAACGATCTCTATCGTCGTGTGATCAACCGTAACAACCGTCTGAAGCGCCTGATTCAGCTGAATGCACCTGACATCATTGTCCGCAATGAGAAGCGTATGCTGCAGGAGGCAGTCGACGCCCTGATTGATAACGGCCGCCGCGGCCGTGCCGTCACCGGCGCCAACAACCGTGCACTGAAGTCCCTGAGCGATATGCTGAAGGGTAAGCAGGGCCGCTTCCGTCAGAACCTGCTGGGTAAGCGTGTTGACTACTCCGGCCGAAGCGTTATCGTGGTTGGTCCTGAGCTGAAGATTTATCAGTGCGGCCTGCCCAAGGAAATGGCTATCGAGCTGTTCCGTCCCTTCGTCATGAAGAAGCTGGTCGCAGACGGAGATGCCTCCAACATCAAGTCCGCCAAGAAGATGGTGGATAAGGGCCATCCCAAGGTGTGGGATGCTCTGGAGTTCGTCATCAAGGATCATCCTGTCATGCTGAACCGTGCACCTACGCTGCACCGTCTGGGTATTCAGGCCTTTGAGCCCGTGCTGGTGGAAGGCCGTGCCATTAAGCTGCATCCTCTGGTCTGCACCCCCTTTAACGCCGACTTCGACGGTGACCAGATGGCAGTTCATGTGCCTCTGTCCGCTGAGGCGCAGACGGAAGCTCGTATCCTGATGCTGTCCGCAAACAACCTGCTGCGTCCTCAGGACGGCAGCCCGGTTACCGTGCCTACGCAGGATATGGTTCTGGGTTCCTACTACCTGACTTATGAGCGTGAGCGCATCCCCGATGAAGCTCGCTGCTTTGCTACCACTGCCGATGCGGTTGCCGCCATGGAGGCTGGCACCATCGACGGTAATACCATCATTTGGGTCTCCGATCCCGATCATGGCTATGTGCCCTATATCCGTACCACCGGTTTCATGGCACAGGAAGCCAATGAGCGCGGTGAGAAGCCCCGTGAGTTCTATCGTGTGTTCTCCAACGATACCGAGGCTCTGCTGGCCTATGACCAGTGCATGCTGGAGCGTATGAAGAAGAACACCAATGTGATTGATCCCGCTCTGGCTGAGAATCAGGACGAGCTGGATATTCACGAGCCCATTCTGGTCCGTCGTTCCGGCACCTGCAACGGTGAGCCCATCACTGCTCTGGTCCGCACCACGGTTGGCCGTCTGATCTTCAACAACCAGATTCCTCAGGATCTGGGCTTCCAGGATCGTAACGATCCCGAGACCTGCCTGAATCCCGAGATCAACGCCGTCTGCGGCAAGAAGATTCTGGGCAAGATCATTGATCGTTGCATCTCCAAGCACGGCTTTGCTGTGTCTGCCGGTGTTCTGGATGCCATCAAGGCTCAGGGTTATCATTACTCCACCTTGGCATCTCTTACCGTTTCCATCTACGACATGACCATTCCTCCCAAGAAGTACACCTTGATTAAGGAGACTGAGGATAAGGTCGTGGAGATCGAGCAGATGTTCAAGATGGGCCTGCTGACCAACGACGAGCGTTATCGTCTGGTTGTCCGTGAGTGGGAAGCCACCACGGCTCAGGTTTCCAGCGCTCTGATGGAGAACCTGGACGAGTTCAACCCCATCTTCATCATGGCTGACTCCGGTGCTCGTGGTTCTATGGCTCAGATCCGTCAGCTGGCCGGCATGCGTGGTCTGCTGGCAAACACCGCAGGCCGTACCATTGAAATCCCTGTTAAGGCAAACTACCGTGAAGGTCTGTCTGTCCTTGAGTACTTCATTTCTTCTCGTGGTGCTCGTAAGGGCTTGACCGATACCGCTCTGCGTACCGCTGACTCTGGTTACCTGACTCGTCGTCTGGTTGATGTCTCTCAGGAGGTCATCATCCGCGAGGAGGATTGCGGCACCAGCGACGGCATCAATGTGTACGAGCTGAGCGAGGACGGCCAGATCATCGAGGAATTCTCCGAGCGTATCAAGGGCCGCTTTGCTGCCGAGCCTATCTGCGATCCCACCACCGGTGAGGTGCTCTTCGACACGAAGACCATGCTCAAGGCCGAGGACGCCAAGGTTCTGGAGGCACATGGCATCAAGTCTGTCAAGGTCCGCAGCGTGCTGACCTGCCGTGCCCGCCAGGGTGTCTGCTCCAAGTGCTACGGCATGAACATGGCCGTGGGCGAGCAGGTCGGTATGGGCGAGGCTGTCGGTATCATCGCTGCACAGTCCATCGGTGAGCCCGGTACTCAGCTGACCATGCGTACCTTCCACTCCGGCGGCGTTGCCGGCGGCGATATCACTCAGGGTCTGCCTCGAGTCGAAGAACTGTTCGAAGCCCGTAAGCCTAAGAAGATGGCTCAGCTGGCTGAGATCGACGGTACCATCACCATTGAGGAGACCAAGAAGGGCTCTCTGGTCAATGTCAACCTGACCGGCGACGACGGCGATGTCCGCACCTATCTGCTGCCTTACTCCAGCCTGCTGGTGAAGAACGGTGATCGGGTGAAGAAGGGCTTCCAGCTGGTGCCCGGTGCTCTGTATCCTCAGGATGTCCTGCGTATCCGCGGCATCGCTGCTCTGCATGAGTATCTGGTCATGGAAGTTCTGAAGCCTTACCGCAGCCAGGGCGTTGACATCAACGATAAGCATATCGAGGTTATCTGCCGTCAGATGATGCGTAAGGTCCGCGTGGAGGAGTCCGGCGATTCCGAGCTGCTCAGCGGTTCCACCATCAACCTGTCTGCCTTTGAGGACGCCAAGGATCAGGTTCAGGCCCGTATTGATGCCGGCGAAGTCGGCGAGGATGGCGAGCCTCTGAAGCTGCCCACCTGCACCCGTCTGCTGCTGGGTATCACCAAGGCATCTCTGGCTACCGATTCCTTCCTGTCTGCCGCATCCTTCCAGGAGACCACCAAGGTGCTGACCGAGGCCGCTATCAGCGGTAAGGTTGACCACCTGCTGGGCCTGAAGGAGAATGTCATCATTGGTAAGCTCGTCCCCGCAGGCTCCGGCCTGACCCAGTATCGTCAGTGCGATGCCATTGACGACGAGGGTGATGTGACCGATGGCAAGGAAGAAGAGGTCACCGTGGAGGCAGAAGCTTCCGTGGAAGAGGCACCTGCTTTTGAGGAGCAGGAGACCGTTTCCGTGACCGCTGATTTCGAGGACTAATGTAATCCCCTCCGCACCCACACTTCTTGTGTGGGTGCGGAGAAATAGCCCTTTACATTTCTGTTGAATGTGGTATAATAAATAAGCTAGATGCGCCCGTGGTCTAATGGATAAGGCACTGGATTCCGGTTCCAGTTACTGGGGGTTCGAGTCCCTTCGGGCGTACCAAAACAGGCTGAAAACATTTGTTTTCAGCCTGTTTTTTGCGTTCGCGCCCATTTTGTATCGTATTTTGCCCTTTTTGCTGTTTTTGTGTACATCACATTGTATCTTTGTAAATAAGCTGATATACTCATAGTGAGAAATGGTTCAGATGAAGCAGATGCGCCGACAGGAAGCGTCTGCTTATGAGAAATGATGCATCTCACGCAGCAGAAAGGGAGAATGAAGCTATGAGATGGATTGCACTTCTTTTAAATTTTATGTTAACTGGAATGTGTCTCATGACACTGGTCAAGAACTGGAACGATCAGAGGAAATAAGCGATTTGCTTACACATATTGTCATGAAAAAGCGCCCTGTGAGGATTATTATCCTCACAGGGCGTACAATTTTGGTTTTCGAAATCAGTTCCTGATCTGTGGTCGATAATCTCTCAATTTTTACAGCAGATCGAGAATCTGGTTCTTGGGACGGGCGCCCATGGAACGGTTGGTGATTTCACCGTTCTTGACCACCATCAGGGTGGGAATGCTCATGACGGAGAAGCTGGCAGCCAGCTCGGGCTGCTCATCCACATTGATCTTGCAGACCTTGATGTCGCTGCGCTCAGCGGCAATCTCATCCAGAATGGGGGAGACCATGCGGCAGGGACCGCACCAAGTGGCCCAGAAGTCCACCAGAACGGGCTTATCGCTGTGCATGACCTCGGTATCGAAGTTTTCTTTGGTAATGTGCATGACGGACATAATAAATTCCTCCTAGAAAGTAAGTTTATTTGGTTGATGTGATTAGTCGGTCACCAGTTCACCGGGCCAGTGGTTGACACCACCGAATTCCACGATGTTGGTGTATCCCAGCTCCGCCAGCTTGGCAGAGGCCTGCTTGCTTCGGTTTCCGCTGCGGCAGTAGACCAAAATCAGCTGCCCTTTGTCCGGGAGAAGCTCCGGGGGCGTGGCGGAAATGGTCTCGTTGGGAATGTTGATCGCATGGGCAATGTGGCCTGAGTCAAATTCCTCCGGAGTGCGGACATCCAGAATAATGTAGTCCTCCTGCTCCGCCATCATGGTAATGGCTTCCTGAGGAGAAACCTGCCGGAAGGCGCTGGGGCTGCGTTTCCCACAGCTTGCAAGGATTGCGGTAAACGCCAGAATCAGAAAAGTGATGATAAAAGTGTGTTTCATATAGTTTATCTCCTGTTGTGCCTATCATACATCGAATGAAGCCGCATTACCGTGACTAAATCACATAACAGAGAAAAAGCTGAAATGGAAATGCGCCGTCTGTCCAAGGACAGACGGCGCGTGGTTTTCCTTCAAAAGAATAGACAGAAACAAATTACTTTTTCTGGAGAGCCTGAATAGCAGCGGCAGCAGCAGCCTGCTCAGCCTCTTTCTTGCTGTGACCTTCTCCGATGCCGATGCCCTTGCCGTTCAGCTGAACTTCCATACGGAACACCTTGGCATGATTGGGTCCTTGCTCGTCAACCAGCTCATAGGTCAGCACCTGACCGCTCTTGCGCTGGACAATTTCCTGCAAAGCAGTTTTGTTGTCCTTGGAAACCTCATGTACCCGGTCGATGTGATCCAAAATGAAGTGCTGGATCAGCCGGCGGGCGCAGCTGATGCCGCCGTCCAGATAGACCGCAGCCAGCACGGATTCCACGGCGTCGGCCAGGATAGAGGGACGGTTGCGGCCGCCACCCAGCTCTTCACCCTTGCCCAGCTTCAGATAGCTGCCCAGATCCAGCTTGGATGCAACCACATAGAGGTTGCCCTCACAGACCAGAGCGGCACGCAGCCGGGTCAGATCGCCCTCAGGCAGGTCGGGGAAGTTGCGGAACAGATAGTCGGCAACCACCATGCCCAGAACGGAGTCGCCCAGAAATTCCAGACGCTCATTGTTGTCAATGCCAAGGGCGCGATGCTCGTTGGCGTAAGAACTGTGGGTCAGCGCATTTTCCAACAGTGCGATGTTGTGGAATCGGTAGCCCAGCTTTTCTTCCAATGTCTGCATAGTAAAAACCTTCTTTTTATTCACCGTCGGCCGAGACAACCTCGGGGGCGGAATGGAAATGGGAAATGACTTCGTCCAGCTTTTCCAGCGCACGGCGGGAGAGTTCTGCGTTTTTGTTGCGCTTGCCCTTCACCTTGTAGCCCAAAGGAGGGATGATGCCGAAGTTGACATTCATGGGCTGGAAGTTTACGACGGAGGTGTTGCTCACATAGTGAGCGAGAGCACCCAAAGCGGTCTCCTGAGGGAAGTTGACCGGCTCCTTGCCCAGCAGGCGGTGTGCCAGCTCGACTGCCGCAACCAGACCGGATGCGGTGGACTCCACATAGCCTTCCACACCGGTCATCTGACCGGCAAAGCACAATCTAGGCTCCTCAATCACTTGATAATAGTGGTTCAGAATGCCGGGGGAGTGGAGGTAGGTGTTGCGGTGCATCACGCCGTAACGGACGAATTCCGCCTGCGTGAGACCGGGAATCATGGAGAATACCCGCTTCTGCTCCGGGAATGTCAGGTGGGTCTGGAAGCCAACGATGTTGTAAATGGTGCCGTCCGCGTTGTCCTTGCGAAGCTGAACTACGGCGAAGGGTTCCTTGCCGGTACGGGGGTCCGGCAGACCCACAGGCTTCAGGGGACCGTAGCAGAGCGTGTCCCGGCCACGGCGGGCCATGACCTCCACCGGCATACAGCCTTCAAAAACGGAACCATCGTCAAAGGCATGAAGCGGAGCTTCCTTGGCCTGAGTCAGTTCTGTCCAGAAAGCGTCATACTCCTCCTGAGACATAGGGCAGTTGATATAGTCCGGAGTGCCTCGGTCATACCGGGAGGCGAACCACGCCTTCTCCATGTCGATGCTCTCAAAGGTGACAATAGGAGCCGCGGCATCGAAAAAGTGGAGGTAATCCGAACCGGGGAAGTGCTTGGCGATATCCTTGCTGAGTGCGTCAGAGGTGAGGGGGCCGCTGGCCACGATCACATTGCCCTCGGCGGGGATTTCGGTCACTTCACCTTCGATGACAGTAATGTTAGGGTGATTGCGGATTTTCTCCGTGACAGCAGAGGAAAATCCGTAGCGGTCCACCGCCAGAGCACCTCCGGCAGGCACCCGGTGGGCGTCAGCGCAGGAGATGATGATAGAATCCATCTTGCGCAGCTCTTCCTTGAGCAGACCAACCGCATTTTCCAGCTGATCGCTGCGCAGGGAGTTGGAGCACACCAACTCGGCAAAGTCGGCACTGTGGTGGGCGGGGGTGGTCTTTTCGGGCTTCATTTCATAAAGCTCCACGGGAATACCCCGCTGAGCCAGCTGCCATGCAGCTTCACAGCCGGCGAGACCGGCGCCGATCACTTTTACGGCTTCCATAGATCAGCTCTCTTTCTGCTCCTCTTCGGAAGCCTTTTTCTTGGTGGTCTTTTTGGCAGTCGTTTTTGCTGCGGTGGTTTTCTTGGCTGCAGTTTTCTTCGCAGTCGTCTTGGTCGCAGCTGCCTTTTTGGCAGTGGTCTTCTTTGCAGTGGTCTTTTTCGCTGCCGTTTTCTTTGTGGTGGTCTTTTTTGCGGTGGACTTGGTGTCCTCGCTCTTGACCTCTTCACCCTCCTTGCCTTCCTCGGTGGTTTTCTTCTTGGGGTAACCACGCTGATCCTCGGGGAGGAAGCGAGAGCACTTTTCATTGATACAGAAGGGCTTCTTAAAGCCACGACCGGACTTTTTGAACATGGTCTGACCGCACTCGGGGCAGGTTTCCTTCACAGGAACATCCCAAGTCATAAAGTCGCAGCTTTCGCCGGAAACGACCTTGTTCCGCTCACAGCCATAGTAAGTGTAGCCGTTGCGGCTGGTCTTTTTCAGAATGCGGCTGCCGCACTTGGGGCACTTGCCGGGCATTTCGATGACCAGAGGCTTGGTGAAGGTGCATTCGGGGTAACCGGGGCAGGCCAAGAAGCGGCCAAATCGACCGGACTTCACCACCATCTGCTTGCCGCATACATCGCAGACCTCGTCAGAAAGCTCCGGGGGAATCTTGATGCGCTCGCCGTCCAGATCCTTTTCGGCCTGAGCAAGCTCCGCGGAGAAGCTGTCATAGAACTGGGCGAGAACATCCTTCCAGTTGACCTTACCGGCTTCCACCTCATCCAGACGGTGCTCCATCTGAGCGGTGAATTCCGGGTCAACCACATCGGTGAACTTGTCCTTCATCAGCTGAGTGACCACCTCACCCAGAGGGGTGGGGCGAAGCGCCTTGCCTTCCTTGACCACATATTCACGATCCATGATGGTGGAGATGGTGGGAGCGAAGGTAGAGGGGCGGCCGATGCCCTTTTCTTCCAGCACACGAATGAGGGAGGCCTCATTGAATCGGGCAGGGGGCTGAGTGAAGTGCTGAGAACCGTTGACTTCGTTCAGCTTCAGATGCTCGCCCTCAGTCAGATTGGGCAGAGGGGAGTTGCGCACGCCTTCCTCTTCGTCCTTGCTGGCCTCATAGACCGCGGTAAAACCACTGAACTTCTGGGAAGTGTGGGTGGCTCGGAAGAGGTGGGGGCCGGCGTTGATGTCGATAGAAAGGCTGTCGTAGACCGCATTTGCCATCTGACAGGCAAGGAAACGGCTCCAAATCAGCTTGTAAAGACGATATTGCTCGGGAGACAGACTCTTGCGGATAGATTCGGGAGTCAGATGCACATTGGAGGGACGAATGGCTTCGTGAGCGTCCTGAGCGTTGGCCTTGGCCTTGAAGCGGCGGGTCTCAGCAGGATAGTAGTCCTTGCCGTAACGGCCCAGAATGAACTCCTTGGCGGCGTCCAGAGCATCATCGCTCAGACGGAGCGAGTCGGTACGCATATAGGTAATCAGACCGACGGTGCCCTCACCGTCGATGTCAATGCCTTCATACAGCTGCTGAGCGATGGACATGGTGCGGCGAGGCGCCATATTCAGCTTGCGGCTGGCCTCCTGCTGGAGGGTGGAAGTGGTAAAGGGAGGGGCAGGCTGACGCTGCTTTTCGGTGCGCTTGACGGAAGTCACTTCAAAGTCGGACTTCTCCAGCTCTGCCTGAATGGCGGCCACTTCCTCGGCGGAGGAAAGCTCCTCTTTTTTCTTTCCGTTGCTGCCGTGATAACGGGCCACAAAGGAACCGGTGCAGGGGGCAATGCGGTCAAGAGTGACATCCATGGTCCAGTATTCCTGACTCTGGAAGGCACGAATCTCCTCCTCACGCTCCACTACAATGCGAGTGGCAACGCTCTGCACACGACCGGCAGAAAGGCCGCGGCGCACCTTGCGCCACAGCAGGGGAGAAAGCTGATAGCCCACAATGCGGTCCAGAATACGCCGGGCCTGCTGGGCGTCCACCAGATCCGAGTCAATGGCTCGGGGATGGGCAATGGACTCTGTGACCACCTTCTTGGTGATTTCGTTGAAGGTGACACGATAGGTCTTGTCGTCGGGAATACCCAGAAGCTCCTTCAGGTGCCAGGAGATGGCTTCACCCTCACGGTCCGGGTCAGTTGCGAGAAAGACTTTGTCGCTCTTCGAAGCTGCATCCTGCAGTGCGGCAATAATCTCTTCTTTGCCCTTGATGGGCTGGTAATCGGGGACAAATCCGGCATCAATATCAACGCCGATCTTGCTTTTGGGCAGGTCACGGATGTGGCCCATAGAAGCGGTCACTTCGTAATCTTTGCCCAGATATTTGCCAATGGTTTTTGCTTTGGCAGGGGACTCAACAATAACAAGGTTGGTTTTGGACATTTTGTTCCTCCACTTTCAAATCGGGGTCACGGATCAGAATCCGGTAAAATTAAAGTAAGCGGACGGCGGCTTGGAAGCGGCCTCCGGGAAGCTGCTTCACATATCCACGGATGGTCAGCACAGTCAGAGTGGCAGAAATACGGGAAACAGGCAGAGCTGTTTCAATGACAATGCTGTCCGTTACCATGTCGCTCTGTTCCAGTGCGCGCAGCACGGTAATTTCATCATCGGTAAATTGGTTGGGGTTTTCGCTCAGCACCAGAGTGGGGAGAGAAGTCTCCCTCAGGGGCGGAGCGGCAGACACTGACTTGGGGGCAGAATCTTCCTTTTTAGGAGCAGGGGACAGACGCTGTTTGGTCTGCTGCTCCGTGAGGTGAGTCGGTGCTTTTTTCTTTTGTGGGAACAGCGCCCAGTAGTGTTCCATGACATCGTCACCGCTGCACACGCAAATGGCTTCACCGCTGGAAAGCAGATGATTGGTGCCTTTTCCGGCGTCTGCGTCGATGTTGGCAGGGACTGCATATACATCCCGTCCCTGATCCGCAGCCAGTGCAGCCACACCGAGAACGCCGCTGCGTGCCGGAGCTTCCACGCAGACTGTGCCGAGGGCAAGTGCGGTGAGCAGACGGTTCCGAAGGGCGAACAGGTCGCCCAGATGGGGTGTTTTGGGCGGCTGTTGGCTGATGATACAGCCGCAGGCGGCCACATCGTCCAGCAGATGCTGAGCGGAGGAGGTGGAATAGTAAGGGACATCCACGCCGCCGGCAACCACACAGACCAGCGGGCCTCCGGCTTTGAGTGCAGCGTTAGCAGCATACTCGTCGCAGCCCTCCACAATACCGGTCAGCACAAGACCACCCAAACGGGTGATCTGAAAGGCCAGCTCGGAAGCTACCTTGCGGCCATAGGGCGTGGCTTTGCGGGTTCCAGCCATGGCAATGGCAATTTCCTCGTCAAACCGGGGCAATTTGCCACGATAGTAGAGTACCAAGGGAGGCAGATCAATATTCCGAAGTCGTTCCGGATAATCTGCGTCCTGCCAAGTCAGGATGTGGATGTTTCCGCTGTCGCAATCGCCCAGAATGGCGTCAATGTCAGCAAGGGACTTGTCCGCCAGCTGGTTTCGATGGGCGGCGGTGAGCTTTGGGAGCAGCTTGTATGCGCCGTCATCGGCAAAATAGACTTGTTCCGGCGTTTCAAAATGCTCCAGCAGATACCAAGCAGGTCCGACGGGTACTCGGCGGCTGAGCCATAACCATGCCTTTAACTCGGTCAGCATGCGCCGTCCCTCCGGTAAAGCTCCCAGAGAACCACCGTGGCGGCCATAGCCGCATTCAGCGATTCGCAGGTGGGCTCCATAGGGATGCGCACCGTAGAGGAGCACTGATGAAGCAGTGCTTCGGAGACGCCTTTTCCCTCACTGCCGATGATGACGGCGGTGCCGCTCAGATCGGCCTCAGGCAGGGAAACGGTGTCGTCCCGCAGTGCGGTGGCGGCCAGCTTGAGGTTGGAACGATGCAGCAAGGGCAGCAGGTCGCTTGATGCCACTTCCCAGATCGGGGTGCGGAAAATGGCGCCCATGGTGGCACGGACTGCTTTTGGGTTCAGCGGATCGGCGCAGTGGTTGGTGAGCAGAACACCGTGGCAGCCAAAGGCGTCGGCTGTACGGAGAATGGTGCCCACATTGCCCGGGTCCTGCAAACCGTCCAACACCAGATACCGTGTTCCGGACAAGGTGTCTGGGGGAGAAAGCTCCGGACAGCGCACCAAAAACAGAGCGCCCTGAGGAGCTTCCATGGGGGAGATGCTGCGCATCAGTTCGCCGGGAACCGTGACACAGCGCACTCCGTCGGGGACAGGCGTGTCCGCTAAATCCTCGCTGAGAATCACCGTGTCAATGGGGGCGTGCCAACGGATGGCTTCCTCCAGCATTTTCACGCCGTCACAGAGAAACAGACCCTCTTTGCGGCGGGTCTTTCGATCGTCACGCAGTTTTTTGATCCGCACCATCAGGGGATTGGAACGGCTGGTGATTAACTCCATGCAGGAAACCTCCTCTCACCAAAATTGGAATGATAGCGCATAACTATGCCCTGAAAATCAGGGGTACACGCCGCAAACGGGCAGGAGTGCAGCCGTTTGCGATGTTGTTACATAATTATACAAATGTGATTGTATCATAGTTGTTCATGGAATGCCATAGTAAAATTGACAAATAGACGGGGATTTCTAGGCGAATCTTGGACAAAAAACGGCAAAAGAGAAACGGTCAGGGAAAAAATCCGATTCCGAAACAGAGCGGATCTTTTCCCTGAAATCGAGCAGCGCTGCACTGAAGCAATCAGTCCCAGTTGATGGAAACGATGGGTTTGATGAGGTCAAAGGGGCTTTTCAGCCATGCTCTTTCCGGCATAGAAAGCGTGGGTGTCACTGGAGCAGAGAGCCACAGCAATGGGACAAACCATTGTGTTCATCGGTCCTGCAACCGGCTCCTTTTTTCTAACTATGTGGGCCGGTCTTTTGCGATCATGCCAAAGCCTCACAGTACAAACAGCCTATCTTGTTAATAATTTAACATAATATTATAACACTCCTCTGGTAGATATGCAACCAAGGAAGCCAAGCGGAGAGGGGAG
Organism: Oscillospiraceae bacterium; assembly: GCA_020025295.1. GTDB lineage: Bacteria > Bacillota > Clostridia > Oscillospirales > Oscillospiraceae > UMGS1766. The sequence continues at coordinate 17,268 of JAHHSJ010000039.1, forward strand.
CGATTGGAAGAAATGCTGCGGAAAAAGCGGTGAATGAACTGTGGGACGCCAAGAAAAGATTGCAATTCGACCGGAAAATGATTATAATATTTTCGTCTGTTTTTGAAATTAGAGAGAGAACGCAGTTGGGCTGCGTGAAGGAGGAAAGGTATGCTGGAAACGATAGAGACCATCAACAGCGCAGTCAACAGCTTTATATGGGGACCTGTGATGTTGGTGCTGCTGGTTGGCACCGGAGTGTATTTGTCCGCCCGGAACGGCTGGGTGCAGGTGCGGCATTTTGGATATATTCTGAAGTCCACCGTTGGTTCCTTGTTCCGTAAGACGGAAAAAAAGAAAGGAAAAGAGAACTTTTCTCCTTTTCAGGCGGTGGCCACAGCACTGGCTGGTACGGTTGGTACGGGCAACATCGCCGGTGTGACCGGAGCCATCTTTGTTGGCGGCCCGGGTGCGGTGTTCTGGATGTGGGTGTCTGCCTTTTTCGGTATGTGCACCAAGTATTCCGAGATTGCTCTGGCGGTCAAATACCGTGTCACTGATGACACGGGAGCCTATCGCGGCGGCCCTATGTACTACATCGAACGGGGCATGGGTAAGAAGTGGAAGTGGTTGGCTTCGCTTTTTGCACTTCTGGCCGGCTTGGCCACCTTCGGTATCGGCAACATTGCGCAGTCCAGTGAGATTTCCGGAGCTATGTACGGTCTGTTCGGCATGAAACAGCAGACCACCGGCATTCTGCTCACCGTGATCGTGGCTGTCGTTCTGATTGGCGGAACCAACCGGATTGCCTCGGTTACCTCTTATATGGTTCCGGTGATGTCCCTGCTCTATATCTGTTTGGGCCTGACGGTGATTTTCATGCGTATCACAGATGTGCCTCGGGTGCTGGCATCCATTGTCACTGCGGCGTTTTCCTTCCGGGCTGTGGGCGGCGGCGTTCTGGGCTATGCCATTTTGGTGGCTATGCGGCAAGGCTTTGCCCGCGGCGTGTTCTCTAATGAAGCCGGCCTTGGTTCAGCGCCGATTGCACACGCCTCTACCTCCCATGAGGAGCCTGCGGAGCAGGCTATGTGGGGCGTGTTTGAGGTGTTTGTGGATACCATCATTATCTGTACGATAACCGCCTTGACCGTGCTGCTCTCTGGTCTGGAACTGGGTGCTCCGGCGTTGGCAGCTTACGCCTCCAAGGGCGAGGCGGCCGTGGCCGCATTCAATGCAGTTCTGCCGGGAACGATTGGCGGCACGCTGATTCAGATCAGCCTGATCCTGTTCTCCTTCTCCACCATTTTGAGCTGGTGCTATTACGGCGAGCGCTGCTGGTACTACCTGAGCAGCGGCAAGCGCTGGGTGACTTGGGTCTATAAGACCTTCTACATCCTGCTTTGCTTCTTCGGAGCGGTGGGTTCCGGCTCTCTCATGTGGGGCATTTCCGATACCCTCAATGGCATGATGGCCATTCCCAACCTGATTGCTCTGCTGAGCCTTTCCGGCGTGGTTGTGGGCATCACCAATTCCTATTTTAAGGATAAAGGAAAGAAGCGCAAACCGTGCGCAAAACAGTGAGTGTTTGAACAAACCCTCTGACCTAGTGTTTGCGCCCATAAGAAAGTTTTTTGAGAGATACGGTGCAGTTCTGTTTTGAGCTGTACCGTATCTTCTTTTTAGTGGCCTTAAAAAGTTAATTCCTCAGGTTTCTACCCATGGTAAACGCAGCTGTAATGCTATTTTTCTCGTTTTGACCTTGATTTCTTCCACAATAATTGCTATATTAAGGGTACTATTTATGAAAGGCGCTATTGCGTAGGGTGTGAAATGAACAATTAAGTATTTCATCAGTATACATGAATTGCTTCGGACAAACTTGTCACGAGGCTGTTTTGTTATGCCGAATGAGATACTGGTATGTACACACGATTATCTGCCTTTTGTATAAGGATATTGTATGTATTGCTGTGCCTGTTTTCGGCTTTGAAAACAGGCACTTTTTCTTGTTT
>JAHHSJ010000004.1 GCA_020025295.1 Oscillospiraceae bacterium
TGTGACGGGCTGGCAGCATATCGGCAGTTATTGGTACTATTTTGCCGCCAACGGCTATATGCAGACGGGATGGCATCACATCGGCAGTTATTGGTATCACTTTGCCCCTGAAGGCAATATGCAGACGGGCTGGCAGCACATCGGCAGCTACTGGTACCATTTTGCCCCGGAGGGCAATATGCAGACCGATTGGCAGTGGATCGACGGCAAGTGCTACTACTTCTACGCCGAAGGCAACATGGCCGCCGATACATGGATCGGCGGCAGCTATGTGGACGGCTCCGGCGCTTGGGTGCAGTAAGCACGGCATTTCATAAGAAACAACACCCCCATCGGCTACGGCAGATGGGGGCGTTATCGCTTGTTCGCTTTAGCGCAAATCAACCACCAGCTGTGCTGGTGAGAAGAAAAGACCTCCAAATTATAATGAAGTTGCGGTCGGCCAACTGCAAGGACAAAATAATAAGGAGGACTTTTTCGTGAAAGAAAAAGAGATAGGCAACCTGAGCCATACGACATGGAGAGGCCAATCTCATGTGGTGTTTGCACCGAAATGTCGAAGTATGGTAATCTATCATGAGATCAAGTCAGATGCAGGTAGAAAACTGAGACAGCTTTGCTATCATGGGAAATCAAGCGAAAAACGAAACTCAAGCGAGAAAACGGCGTTTTAGGAGGAGAAAAGCAGATGAAGGTGCATATCATCGGATGCAGCGGAGCGGGAAAGACCTATTTCGCCCAACGGCTGGCCCAGCGGCAGAGGATTCCCCATTTCGATTTGGACGACATCCAGTGGGACCGGGAAAAGGGCTGTGGGGCAAAGCTCCCAGTGGAGCGGAGAGATTCGCTGCTGGCGGAAATGCTGGCCCAGCCGGATTGGGTCATCGAGGGCATTTACTACCGCTGGGTGGGTCCGAGTTTTCGGGATGCGGATGTCATCTATGTGCTGGATTTGCCCTTGCCGCTCTGCCGATGGCGGATTGTCCGCCGCTTTTTCCGGAGGCGGAGGGGGTTGGAGCCGGGGTACAGGGAAACTGTCGGCTCAGTTTGGCGGCTTCTGGTGTGGACCGGAGGCTTTCACCGCCAGTACCTCCCGGAAATCCAACAGCTGCTGGAGCCTTACCGGGAAAAGACGGTTTGGATTCACTCCCGGCAGGAGCTGAACCGGCGGTTAGCGGAGTTGACATAAGAAAAGAACGGAGGTCTGTACCGAGTACAGACCTCCGTTTTGTGTTTGCTTAAATATCCGTCCGGACGGAGAAGTCCTCGCTGTCCAGAGAGAGGTTGGGGTTGTAATAGGGGTCGCCTGCGTCCAGTTCCTTTTTCCAACGCTTGGTGAACCGCTGAATCTCGCCGGCGAAGCGTTTCTGCTTCTCCGGGTTGTCCTCCAGACCACGGCTTTTGGACTCGTAGTGATACAGCTCAGCGAAGGGGGTAAAGACGATCAGATAACCGGCCTTGCGGATGCGCATACACAGGTCGATGTCGTTGAAGGCGACCTTAAAGGTCTCGTCCAGACCGTGGATCTCATCCCACACATCTCGCCGCACCATGATGCAGGCGGCAGTGACGGCGCTGAGGTCCTGCGCATAGGACATACGGCTCATGTAGCCGGGGTGATTGCGGGGGAAGTTGCGGTGGAGGTGCGCAGCCAGACCCAGCAGACCGATGCCCACACCGGCGTGCTGCACGGTGTCATCGGGGTAGTAGAGCATGGCGCCGGCGGCGCCCACATCGCTGCGCTGGACGAACATGACCATTTCCTCCAGCCAGTTGGGGGTAATCACCTCGGTGTCGTTGTTCAGCAGCAGGATGTACTCGCCGCTGCACTGTTCGGCACCGTAGTTGTTGATGGCGGAGTAGTTGAACTCCTTGGTGGGGCTGGTCCAAGTGACCACACGGATGAGGGGATTCTGCTCCAGCTCCTTGTAGTACTCGAAGGTCTCCGGCTCGGTGGAGTTGTTTTCCACAATCACGATCTCGTAGTTGGGGTAGGTGGTCTTTTGCAGGATGGAGTCCACGCAGGTTTTCAGGTCGTGGCGGTGATCCTTGGTGCAAATGACGATGCTCACCAGCTTGGGCTCAGGGATGGCATACTTCACATGGTACATGGAAGGCACAGAGGCGTCCAGCACCTCACCCTCCAGACCGATACGCTTCAGGTGATCGCCAATGGCCTTGTGGGCGGCGTCAATGACATAGGGCTTTGCGCTGATGTCAGAAGCCACGCTGGCGGTGTGGCAGCGCCAGTAGTAAAGCAGCTTGGGGATGTGGACAATGTGCTTTGCCTGCTCGGTGAGCCGCAGCACCATGTCGTAATCCTGACTGCCGTCGCACTCGGAACGGAATTTGCCCACCTTCTCCTGCAGCGCACGGCTGAACACGGTGAAGTGGCAGATGTAGTTGTTGGAGCGGAGGGTGTCCGGGGCAAAGTCCGGCTTGAAGTTGGGGCAGTAGGCATCCTTGGGGGTGTTCTGGAAGGTGGTTTCGTCGGTGTAGATGAAATCGGCGTCCTTCTCGCAGATGGCCACCATGTTCTCATAGAGAGCGCTGGGATGGAGCAGGTCGTCGTGGTCAAAGAGGCCGATGTAGTCGCCGGTGGCCATGTCCAGACAGGCGTTGGTGTTGCCGGAGATGCCCATGTTCTCTTCCAGCTTCGTGTAGCGGATACGGGAATCCTCTTCCGCCAGTTTACGCACCAGCTCGCCCACCTCCGGGTGCTGATCGTCGCTGCCGTCGGCCAGACACAGCTCCCAGTTGGTGTAGGTCTGATGCTGGACGGAGGCGATCATTTCCCGCAGGAACTGCTCCGGGGTGTTGTACAGGGGCACCAGAATGCTGAACTTGATGTCCTTGGGGAAGGTGGCCTTCTGCTGGGAGGTGTAATCCTCAAAGGTGCAGCCGAACAGGGGAGGGGGAACCAGTGTGCCACGCTCTTCGATCCACTGTTTTTCCCAGCGGGCGCAGGCCTTCAGGCGGCGGACCCGGCGGCGGTAATGCCTCACACGCTTCCAAGTGGCACGGGGACCACGGGCGATGAGGGTGCGCAGCGCCTTGCAGATCAGCAGCAGATGGGGGAACTTATGCACCACCCGGCGCAGACCGCCGGTGATCAGACGCATGGGCTTGGTGAGCCGCCAGGACATGGAGGCCATCAGAGCCAAATTGTTGGCGTGGTACTCGTTGCGCTGCTGGATGGCGTAGCCGTATTCTCTGCGGTAGATTTCCAGCTCACGGGCAGCACCGGCCTTCTCCTTCCGAACCTGCTTCAGGTCGGCCTCCAGCACGCTGATTCGTTCCTCCAATTCCTGCACATCCGGAGCGGAGGAATTGGAAGACAGCGTGGGACGGGCGCAGAGGATGGGCAGCTCCGGAGAGCAGAGCCCGCCTTCCGTGTGTTCAAGCACAGCAGTCAGACGATACTCCAGCTGATTCGGCGTCCAAAGGGTGTCGGAATCCAGAAAAGCGATCCACTCGCCCTGTGCCTCAGCCAGCATTTCCCGGACGGAATCGGCAGGCACGGGATGGATACGGGAATCATCCAGATCCTCGGGAGCGGCGGAAGCCGGAAGGAGCAACTCCCAGTTGATATAGGTTTGAGCCAGCACGCCACGGATGCAGGGTTCAAGGGCGGCCTTTTCCTGCACCACATTCAGCAGAATGCTGACCAAAGGCTGTTTACGCATACAGCGAACCTCCTGTTGGTAATAGGCAATAATTCTTCGATTGGCAAAGGTATAGTATACATGAGAAAAGAAAGCGTGTCTAGTGTACCAAGCGAGTTTCCTGCGGAAAACAGGAGCTTTTTTTGAAAAAAGGCGAAAAAGAGAGCGAAAAAGGGCGTTAGGACAAAAATCAGTGCTGCTCCTCCAAACTTAGTCCGTTCTGCTGGAGCCGTTGGGCGGCGTCAAGCCGCTGGGCGTACTGCTGCCGCACATCCTCGGGAGCCACCAGCTCCACCTCGGCAAGGGCGAAGAGCCAGCCGAAAAACTGGTCACTGACCGCCACTTCGGCGGAGATGGTGAAGTGGTCAGGGCCGTCGGGGATGAGCATACTGTCCATGCCGAAGCGGTCCAGCATGGTGTGGGAGAAGTGGTTGGGGCAGCGCAGCCGCACGGTGCGGAGCGCGCCGGAGAACATTCCGAAGTGGGTCTGAGCGTGCTGGGTGAGGTCCACCTTGGCACAGCCCTCCTCCCGGGGCTGCTCCAGCACCTTGGGAGAGGACATCCGATCCACCCGGTAGTGGCGCAGCTGCCCTGCTTCCAGAGCCACCAGATAGTAGAATTCGTCGCTGCGCAGCAGCCCTGCCGGGGACACGGTGTAGACCTTGCCGTCGTGACGGAACACCGGCTCCCTGTTCCGATTGTAGTCGAAATAGCGGAAGGACAGCTGGCGGTTGTGGGAAATGGCGTCATGAATGGCGTCAATGGAGTACAGCACCGCTTCATTCATGGTTTTAGGCCGTCCGGTGACATAGACCTGCCGCTGCAAAGCGCCGGCCTCGTGCCGGGAGCAGAGGGTTTCCAGCTTGGAGATGAGAGAGCGGCTTTTGGCGGCGGAGATGAACTTGGAGGACTGGACAGCGTCCACCAGCAGCTTCAGTTCCGCCAGCTCAAACTCCCGGCTGGCCAGATAGTAGCCCCGGCCCCGTTCGGAGAGAATGTCCCAGCCCCGGTTTTGCAGGGTGCTGATGTCATCGTAAATGCTTTTGCGCTCGGCGGCGATGCCGTTCTGTTCCAGCATCTGAATCAGCTCCGGGACGGTCACCGGGTGCTGCTCGTCAGTTTCTCGCTGGAAGTAGTCCAGCAGGAGCAGGAGCTTTTCCTTCTGCTGTCCATGCTTTGCCATAAAATCACCTCAGCTCAGGTTGTGGGGAGACAAAATGCACCCCAACGGTTCTTTCGTCCAGTATACCAACCTTGCCCTGAAATCACAAGGAAAAGCGGACTTTTTAGGGTGGATTCCGGGGAAAAGCCCTGCTCGGTGTCCTTCTGAGCGACAGCGAAGCGTCTTTCTCCGCCGTCTGCTGCTTTGCCGGGAAAGAGGCTTCGGTCGCTGCGATCCCTCCACAGGACAGGGGGTAATTTTGTGGAAAACTTTTCTCAAAAAAACGAAACCGCCGCTCCTGATTGGAAGCGGCGGTGTTGTATGCACTTATCTCTGCTGCAAGGCATCCGTGGTGCGGAACTGAATGGCCTCCGCCAGATGCTGGGGCAGGATGGAATCGCTGTTATCCAAGTCCGCCACGGTACGGGCGACCCGAAGGATGCGGTCATAGCTGCGTGCGGAGAGGGCCAGAGTGTCGTAAGCGGTTTTCATCAGCGCTTCTCCGGCTGCATCCAGCGCACAGAACTGCCGCAGCTGCCGGGAATCCAGATGGGCGTTGCAGTCCACACCCCGGGCAAGCTGCCGCTCTCTGGCTCGGCGCACCCGTGCCCGAATCTCGGCAGAGGACTCCGCCGGGGCGGTGCGTTTCAGCTCGTCGAAGTCCAGCGCCGGGACTTCCACCTGCAAGTCGATGCGGTCCAGCAGCGGCCCGGACAGCCGCCCCAGATACCGGGAAATGGACTGGGGAGAACAGGTACAGCGTCCGGAGGGGTGTCCGAACCAGCCGCACTTGCAGGGGTTCATGGCGCAGACCAGCTGGAACCGGGCGGGATAGCGCATGGTTCCGGCGACACGGGAAATTTGCACGACTCCGTCCTCCAAGGGCTGACGCAGCACCTCGAGGGTGTCCCGGCGGAACTCCGGCAGCTCGTCGAGAAACAGCACTCCGTTGTGGGAGAGGGAAATCTCGCCGGGTCGGGGATTGGAGCCGCCTCCGGTGAGGGCGGCGGCGGAAACGGTGTGGTGAGGGGAGCGGAAGGGACGGTGGGTGACCAGCGGATGCTCCGCGTCGGTCAGCCCCTGCACGCTCCAGATTTTTGTGGTTTCTAACGCTTCGGCTCGGGTCATCTCCGGCAGAATGGAGGGCAGCCGCTTGGCCAGCATACTCTTGCCGGAGCCGGGAGGGCCTACCATCAGAATGTGATGACCGCCTGCGGCGGCAATTTCCAGCGCCCGTTTGGCCAGCTCCTGCCCCTTCACATCGGCAAAATCCGGCAGAGCGTCCGGTTCCTCTTCGATGGAGGGGGAGCCTACAAAGGGGCGGATGGTTTCTTCTCCCGTGAGGTGCTTCACCAGCTGCTTCACATGACGGACGGGGTAAATGGTGACGCCCTGCGCAAAGGCGGCTTCCCCGGCATTTTCCTCCGGGACAAAGAGGGCGTGAACCCCCTGTTCTGCCGCTTCCAGCGCCATGGGCAGCGTACCCCGAATCCGGCGCACCGAGCCGTCCAGCGCCAGCTCGCCCAGAAAGGCGCAGCCGGAGAGGTCTGCCTGAAGCGCACCCGAGGCCAGCAGTACCCCCAGCAGAATGGGCAGGTCGTACACCGTGCCCTCCTTCCGACGGTCGGCAGGAGAGAGGTTGACGGTGATTCGGGAGAGGGGGAACTGGAACCCGGAGTTGCGTACGGCGGCACGCACCCGTTCCTTGGCCTCTTTGACGGCGGCATCCGGCAGACCCACCAGATCAAAGGCCGGCAGACCGCCGCTGAGGTCACATTCCACCTCCACGGGATAGCCTTCGATGCCGTGCAGACCCAGCGAGTGAATACAGACCACCATGGCCGCCGCCTCCTTTTTCGGTAATGAACTATAATAAAATTAGACACAGATTTCTGCACTATTTCAATCGCTTCCCGGGACAGAAACGGGAAAAGTGAACGGATGTGTGGGAAAGAGGGGGAAACGGGTCCGTTTTCGATTGGAAGGAATGAAAAATATTATAAAACACGAAAAATTCAGGATGAAAATGTTTCACAGGAAATAAAATAGAAAAATACTTTTTCTAATGTCTAAATATAATGATGAACGGGGCAAAAAGGTTTACAAAACTATGCGTTCTATGTATAATGAGGCTGTATCATTCGGTAACGCCTCACATAAGGGACTTAATAAAGGAGGAAATAGTATTACCATGGCACGAAAGTTTAAAACCATGGACGGCAACACTGCTGCCGCCACCGTATCCTATGCTTTCACCGAAGTTGCCGCAATCTATCCGATTACGCCTTCTTCCGTGATGGCTGAGCTGACCGACGAGTGGTCTGCTCATGGACTGAAGAACATCTTTGGACAGACCGTCAAGATTGCTGAGATGCAGTCTGAGGCCGGCGCAGCCGGTGCTGTCCACGGATCCATCACCGCCGGTGCTCTGACCACCACCTACACTGCTTCTCAGGGCCTGCTGCTAATGATTCCCAATATGTACAAGATCGCCGGCGAACTGATGCCCGGCGTCATCAATGTTTCCGCTCGTGCTCTGGCTACCCATGCTCTGAGCATCTTCGGTGACCACTCCGACGTCATGGCCTGCCGTCAGACCGGTTACGCCATGCTGGCATCCACCAATCCTCAGGAAGCAATGGATCTGGGCGCTGTGGCTCACCTGTCCACCATTAAGGGCAGCGTGCCTGTGCTGCACTTCTTCGACGGCTTCCGTACCTCTCACGAGATCCGCCGTGTCGCTGTTTGGGACTACAAGGATCTGGCCGAGATGGTGGACTGGGACGCCATCGAGCGTTTCCGTGCCCGTGCGCTGAACCCCGAGCATCCTGTGCTGCGTGGTTCCAGCCAGAACCCCGACATCTTCTTCCAGACCCGTGAGGCCGCCAACAAGTACTACGATGCCTTCCCCGACATCGTGCAGGGCTGCATGGATCAGGTCAATGCCAAGATCGGCACCAACTACAAGCTGTTCAACTACTACGGCGCTCCCGACGCAGAGACCGTCATGGTGGCTATGGGCTCCATGTGCGACGCTGCTGAGGAGACCATCGACTATCTGACCGCCAAGGGTGAGAAGGTCGGCCTGATTAAGGTCCGCCTGTATCGTCCCTTCGCTCAGGCCAAGTTCGTCGAGGCCATCCCCGACACCTGCAAGAGCATTGTGGTCATGGATCGCTGCAAGGAGCCCGGCGCTCCCGGCGAGCCTCTGTATCTGGACGTGGCTGCTGCCATCCGCGGCAGCAAGTTCGCCGATGTCAAGCTGTGCGGCGGCCGTTATGGTCTGGGCAGCAAGGACACCACCCCCGGCGGCATCATCGCTGCTTATCGCAACGGTCAGTCCGACAAGCCCCTCAACGGCTTCACCATCAATGTGTTTGACGATGTGACCAACCTGTCTCTGCCCATCACGGAAGAGCCCGACATCGTTCCCTCTCATACCACCTCCTGCAAGTTCTGGGGACTGGGCTCTGACGGCACCGTCGGCGCAAACAAGAACTCCATCAAGATCATCGGTGACCATACCGATCTGAAGGTGCAGGCTTACTTCCAGTACGACTCCAAGAAGTCCGGCGGCATCACCATCAGCCACCTGCGCTTCGGTCCTGAGGAGATCAAGTCCACCTACTATGTCAAGCAGGCTGACTTCGTTGCCTGCCACAATGTGGCTTACCTGAGCAAGTATCAGGTGGCACAGGATGTCAAGCGCGGCGGCACCTTCCTGATCAACACCGGCCTCGGTGTGGAAGAGCTGGGCGCTCTGCTGCCCGCTGCCGCTAAGCGTCACATCGCTGAGTACGGCGTGCATGTCTACACCTGCGACGCTACCAAGATCGCTCGCGAGATCGGTCTGGGCAACCGCACCAACATGGTGCTGCAGGCTGCATTCTTCAAGCTGGCAAACATCATCCCCATCGAGGATGCCGTTGTCTACATGAAGAAGGCCATCGAGAACACCTACGGCGCTAAGGGCCAGAACATCGTCGACATGAACAAGGCTGCCGTCGATGCCGGTCTGGAAGCTCTGGTCAAGCTGGAGATCCCCGCTGACTGGGCTACCGCTCAGGACGAGGTCAAGGAAAAGACCGTCTCCTCCAACCGTGCCGATGTTCAGGCTTATCTGGACACCGTTATGTGGCCTGCTGCCGCTATGGAAGGCGACACCCTGACCACCAGCCAGGTTCTGCCCGGCGTGGATGGCACTCTGCCTGCCGGCACCGCTGCCTTCGAGAAGCGCGGCACTGCCGTCATGGTTCCCGAGTGGGACAGCACCAAGTGCATCCAGTGCAACCAGTGCTCCATGGTTTGCCCCCATGCCGTCATCCGTCCCTTCGCTCTGGACGAGAACGAGCTGGCAAAGGCTCCCGAGCACATCAAGACGGCCGACTTCCGCAACAAGAAGTTCGCTCAGTACAAGTTCGCTATCGCTGTGTCTCCTCTGGACTGCACCGGCTGCGGCAGCTGCGCCAATGTCTGCCCTGCCAAGGCTCTGACCATGAAGCCTCTGGATACTCAGCTGCCTGAGCAGGATGTCTTTAACGCAGTGGCATACTCCACTACCGAGAAGGACATGGGCCCCCTGACTGTGGTTTCCGCCCAGTTCAAGCAGCCCCTGCTGGAGTTCTCCGGCGCTTGCGGCGGCTGCGGCGAGACTCCTTACGCCAAGCTGGTCACTCAGCTGTTCGGCGACCGTATGTATGTGGCCAACGCCACCGGCTGCTCCTCCATCTGGGGCGGCAGCGCACCTTCCACTCCTTACACCGTCAACAAGAAGGGTCAGGGTCCTGCTTGGGAGAACTCCCTGTTCGAGGATGCTGCTGAGTTCGGCTTCGGCATGAATCTGGCTGTGACCCAGCGCCGCAAGAAGGTCATCGAGAACGCCGAGCTGCTGGTCAGCCTGGACTACACCGACGAGACCATTGCCGCCGCCTGCAAGGATTGGCTGGCTGCCAAGGACGATGCTGAGGCTTCCCGCAAGACCGGCGACGCTCTGCACACCGCTCTGACCAACTACTTCGCTTCCGGCACCGAGTGCACCTGCCCGGCTTGCACCGCTGCCCGTGAGATTCTCCAGAATGCCGATCTGCTGACCAAGAAGTCCATGTGGATCTTCGGCGGCGACGGCTTCGCATACGACATCGGCTACGGCGGTCTGGACCATGTCCTGGCTTCCCGTGAGAATGTCAATGTGTTCATCTTCGACACCGAGGTGTACTCCAACACCGGCGGACAGTCCTCCAAGTCCACTCCCACCGGCGCCGTGGCTCAGTTCGCCGCTGCCGGTAAGGCCACCAAGAAGAAGGACATGGCTTCCATCTTCATGCAGTATGGCTATGTGTATGTGGCACAGATCGCTATGGGCGCCAACATGAACCAGACCCTGCAGGCCATCCGTGAGGCCGAGGCTTATGACGGCCCCTCCATCATCATCGCTTACGCTCCCTGCATCAACCACGGTATCAAGCAGAAGGGCGGCATGGCCAACGCCATGGCTGAGATGAAGGCTGCTGTGACTGCCGGTTACTGGCACCTGTTCCGCTTCAACCCCGCTCTGGCTGAGCAGGGCAAGAACCCCTTCACTCTGGACTCCAAGGCACCCACCGGTGACTTCCAGGCCTTCCTGAAGGGCGAGACTCGTTACGCTTCTCTGGAGCGTACCTTCCCCGACCGCGCTCAGGACCTGTACGCACGGGCTCAGAGCGAGGCTGAGAAGAAGTACGAGCACTTCGAGCAGCTGACCAAGCAGTAATCACTGCACCTTTCGCAAAATCCCATTTATCCGAACAGTTACCCCCCGACGCTTCGGCGTCGGGGGTGTCTTTTTGCAAAAAAGCACGGCTGTGCCTGACTTGGGCATAGCCGTGCGCTGTTTCTTTTGATTTTCTCAGCGGTTCGTATCGTGGGACCGGCTTCCTCCGAACATCGACTGAATATTTTTCGTGGATTTCGACCGGAAAACGAGCGTCTTGTCAAAGAATGGTTGCATAATAGAATAGAAGTTACTATAATCAAAATGTTAGGCTAGAATAGATAGGCGGGACGGGCACGATTCCCCGAGGAGGTCAACATGGAAAAACGAGCATTGCTGGATCGGTTTGCCTCCGACGGGGAGGAGCGCATCCTTCTGTCGCAGGTGCTGGACCGCATGGAGGCGGCGCAGCGGCGGCAGGAGTGTTCCGCCACACCCTTCCTTTCCCCCAGAGAGCGGATCACGGCGGAGCAAATGCTCCGGTCGGCAGGAATGCCCCGCTATCTTGCCGAGGGCGGCTATCCCGAGGCGGAGCGGCGGTGTCTGCTGTTTCTGCCGGACTGGATGGAAGAGGACATGGTGCAGCCGGAGGAGCAGCTTGCCTTGCTGCGGTGCACTTGGTTCCGGGAGGACAGCCTCACCCACCGGGATTTTTTGGGCGCGCTCATGGGTATGGGCGTCCGCCGGGACACGGTGGGCGACATTCTGGTGGGAGACGGCAGCTGCGATCTGGTGGTGCTGGCGACGGTGGCGGAGTTCTTGAAGGACAGCTTCACCTCTGCCGGACGGGTCAAACTGAAGGTCAGCCGTCTGCCGCTGTCGGACATTGAAGTTCCGGCACAGGAAACCAAGATTTTGCGGGACACCGTCGCCGCCCTGCGGCTGGACAGCGTGATGAGCGTGGGTTTTTCCATCTCCCGGAGCAAGGCGTCCCAGCTCATCGGGGAGCATCGGTGTGCCCTCAACTGGCAGGACACCGCCAAAGCCGACGCCCCGGTGAAAGAGGGGGATGTCATCTCCTGTCGGGGACTGGGCAAGTTCCGGGTCACTGAGGTGGGTGGACTGAGCCGCAAAGGACGCATTAACATTACCGCCGAGCGCTATCTTTGATAGTGGGGCGCAGAAACGAAAGGAGCCATTCCATATGACACAGGAAGAGCGGGTAGCACGCATCAACGAGCTGGCAAAGAAGGCCAAGGCCGGTACGCTCACTCCGGCGGAGATCGCCGAGCGGGCCAAGCTGCGTGAGGAGTATTTGACGGAATTTAAGGCCGGACTGCGGGGTCAGCTGGACAACACTTATGTGGTGGGACCCGACGGCGTAAAGCGGAAATTGGAGCGAAAAGTAACAAATAAGAAGCGATAAGTTACAAATCCGAGGTAAACATAAATAATTGCTTAATATTTGAAATGCTCCTTGTTTTTCAATTGGGATATGATATGATGAAATCAAATCCAGCGTAACACGCAAATGCAAGAGGGAGGAAATGACGAATGAAGCGGAAAAAGCTGCTTGTGGCAGTTGCAGCCATGCTGTGCCTGCTGCTTTGTTTGACGGGCTGCGGCTCGAAGGCTTCTGTGACCTTCAGTGATGGCACGCTCATCAACGGACAGGATGTGTCCGGGTTGAAGGTGGATGAAGCAGCGAACAAACTGGCGGAGAGCATCGAGGGATATACCTTCCACCTCACCATGGGGGATAAATCCTACGACACCACCGCCGAAGAACTGCAGATGACCTATAACACCGAGGCCGATCTGCAAAGCCTTCTGGATGCCCAGAATAAGGACAAAAAGCAGGTCGCCTTTACGGTTGAGGACCTGTATCAGGCGGATTTGACTCCTCTGATGGAGCAGATCTGCACCGATTTCAATGTGGAGATGCCTGCTCCTGAGGGAGAGGCCGGTGCCGAAGGTCAGAGTGCTGATTCCAGCACCGGTTCTTCCAGTGCCGCACCTGCGGACAGCACTGCCTCCACCAGTGCGGCTCCTGCCGACAGCGCAGAGCCTGCCGAGGGCGATGCCGCTGCGGAGGATGTGCTGCAGGTCATCGACCCCAACGCACCCAAGAACGCCGATCTGGCCTATGACGCCGAGAAGGACGCCTATGTGATCGTCCCCGATGAGGATGGAACGCTCATTCAGGCCACGGTGGTGCAGGATCAGATTTTGACTGCCGTAGAGGAGCTGACGGCAGAGCTGGACATGGATATGAACCTGTTCCAGATGCCGGCGGAAATCAAGGCGCAGGACCTCGCTGAGGTTCTGGAAGAGGCCAACGCCCGCCTTGGCATGACTTTGACCTATACCTTTACGCCGGACGGCGGAACCGCCTCCAGCGAAACGGTGAGCCATGAGATGCTGAGCAAGCTGTTCTATTATAACCCCGTGGAGCGCAAGCTGGCGGTGGACGAAGAGCTGTTGGGCAACTATGTGGTGGAGCTGGGCAGCAAGTACAGCGTGTCCGGCAAGTCTGCTCCCTTCCGTACCACCGGCGGCGGCACCATCAACATCAATGTAGAGCAGGCCGGCTCCAGCGTGGACACCGAGAAGCTCTATGCCGATCTGCTGGATTGCCTGCTGAACAATGTGGGCGGTACCCGTGAGGCACCCTACCTGGCCAAGAGCGACAGCGAGGCCGGCTATTGGGGCGGCAACTATGTGGAGATCGACCAGACCAGACAGCATATTTGGGTCTATCGTGACGGCAAGCAGGTGCTCTCCTGCGACATCATCAGCGGCTGCGTGGCCAACAACACCCTGACCCCCAACGGCTGCTTCAAGATCTTTGCCAAGGATCGCAACCGCTACCTCCGCGGCGGCAACATTGACGGCACCACCTATAAGGTGTGGGTCAACTACTTTATGCCCTTCTCCGGTGGCTGCGGCCTGCATGACTCCGGTCGTGCCTTCTTCGGCGGTACCCACTATATCTACGGCGGCACCCATGGCTGTGTTTCCATGCCTCTGGCCAATGTGAAGGTGCTGTTCGATAACGTCAGTGTTGGCACCCATGTGGTGGTGTACGGCGGTGTTAAGCCCCATCAGCTGCCCAGCCGTGTCCCGGATGTCAGCTTCGGCGAGCGGGAATATATCATCGAGGTGGGCCAGACCATTGATCTGGGCATCACCACCAATGCCGACGCCGGCTATTGGCTGAATATCTCCAAGGCTGGCATTGTGGATGTGCTCAGCAGCGACAAGATCCGCGGCGCCAGCGTGGGCGAGGTCTATGTGGCCTGCAATACCTATCCCACCAGCAACTTCCGTGAGAAAGTGCAACACGTCCGTGTTCAGGTGGTTCCTGCCGGTTCTCTGGCTAAGGAGCAGAGCATCTCCGCCTCTGCCGGAACCACCAGCCTGACCGCAGGCGGTTCCACCACTCAGATCAGCGTGTCCGGCAACGCCACCGCCCCCAGCTTCTCCAGCAGCAACAACGGCGTGGTCACCGTTGACGGAAACGGCGTAGTGACCCCGGTGGGCGTTGGCTCTGCCACCGTCACCGTGAGCTGCCCGGCCGGCAGCGGCTACAAGGCAGGCTCCACCAGCATTACCTTCAATGTGTCGGCTCCGGAGCAGAAGGATCAGAACATCTCCGCTTCCGCCGGAACCACCAGCCTGACCGTGGGCGGATCCACCACCCAGATCAGCGTGTCCGGCAATATCACCGCCCCCAGCTTCAGCAGTGAATCCGGCAGCGTAATCAGCGTGGACAGCAACGGCGTAGTGACTCCTGTGGGCGAGGGTACCGCTAAGGTCTATATCACCTGCCCAGCCGGCAGCGGCTATAAGGAGGGCACCACCAGCATCACCTTCACGGTGTCTGCGCCTGCCCCCAAGGATCAGAATGTCAGCGTGTCTGCCACCGCCACCAACCTGACCGTGAACGGCGCTGCCGCTCAGATCAGCGTGTCCGGCAACCAGACTACCCCCAAGTTCGCCGCCAATAAGGCCGGCGTGGTGGAGGTCAGCGAGAACGGTCTGGTCACCCCGGTGGGTGAGGGCACGGTCATCGTCACCATCACCTGTCCTGCCGGCAATGGCTATAAGGAGAGCGTGAAGTCCATCACCTTCACGGTGAGTGCGGCTCAGAGCTGAGTTCTCCGTTCTCAACATACAAGACAAACAGGCGGTATCCGGCTTTGCCGGATACCGCCTGTGTTTTGTTCAGAAAACGCAGAAAACGGAGTGGGTTGGTTTCCAACCCACTCCGTTTTTTGATTTAGATGGAATGGAAGAAATTCGTTCGCGCTTTGCCCCAAAGGGCGGCACTGACCGCCCCAAACATCCAAGAATGCCCCGTGGATCTGCGGCGCTGAGCAAAGCGGACAGCATGGGGTTTCCCTTTTCTGCGAGGGCGGAGCGTTAACGGAACACCCGCTGCATCCCTCTGGCGTAGAGGGGGTTGATGTCAAAGCAGACCACATCTCCGGCGGTGCATTTGGTGTCGGTGGCGTCCACGGCAGTGGCGGTTTCACCGACGCCGCCCAGCACCCGGAGCCGGGCATCCTGATAGCGGACGAAACGGAACCCGCTGCGGCGGTGGAACAGCAGCCGATCCAGCAGAGAAGTGTTGTGGGCGGAAACGGCGCCCAGTCCGTGGTGAATGCCGCAGGGAATCACCGCAACCCGGGTGGGACGCTTCAGGTGAATCTGCTTCAAGCTGCCCACGGTGTGGCCCTTGGGCAGCCAGCGGACGGTGTCGATGGTGGCTTCGCCGTGGCAGACGGTGCGGAGCCCGTCGTTCTTCTGGTGGGGGCAAAGGCCCAGAAAGGCGCTGCCCACTCGGACGGCGTCCAGCTGCACTCCGCTGGAGTGGAGCAGAGCGGTGGAGTCGGCGGCATGAGTGATGCCGGTTTCCAGTCCGGCCCGGTGCAGGGCGTCCAGCGTGGACTGGAACAGACCCATCTGACCGTTGATGTCGCCGCCGGCGGCGTAAAGCTGGGTATAAGTGCCGGAAATGGCGATGTTGGACAGATAAGAGTAGATGGAAATGAGCTTTTCCGGTTCCGAGGGCAGGAAACCACCCATGCCGGAGCCGGTGTCGATGAGAATATGAGCCACAGCCACGGTGCTGCGCTCCTCTGCCAAAGCGTTGAGCGCCACGCCGGTTTCGTAAGAGCCGATGGTGCAGACCACATTCAGGTCCAGCAGCTCCGCAAGCTCCTCCGGGTCGGTGGTAGAGCGGAGCATGAGGATTTCCTCCTCCACAAAGCCTGCATTGCGGAGCGCCCGGGCGTCGGCTACATCGTTGACGGCAAAGTGGCGGATGCCGTCGTCCCGGAGCAGGCCGGCCAGAGAAATCAGCCCGGCGCCGTATCCGTCGGCGGTCAGCACGGCATAAATGACGGCCTTTCCGGCACGCTTTTTGACGGTGTTGATGTTGTGCTTGATGGCGGCACGGTTAAAGACTAGCTGGAGCATAAAAAAGGCTCCTTTCTATTAGAAAAGATTGGAAATACGAAGTTTTGCTGTCCCTATTATATATAGTGTTTCCCACTTTTGCAAGGTGGAATTGACGGGAAAAGTGCCGGGAAAACCTTGTCTGTGCCGGGAAAAAATGATATACTGAAATATCAATCTAAAATAGGAAAATGGCGGCATTTTGCCCCGGAAAACCCCTTGCAGGGAGGAACAGAATTTGGAACGAAAAAATATCGTGGTGCCTCAGGAGGCACTGGATGAGCAGATGGAATACTGCCGCCGTGTGCGGAGCTTTATCGCCCCGGGAGAGAATCCGCTGGCGTTTGTGGACACCTATGGCTGTCAGCAGAACGAAGCGGACTCCGAGCAGATTCGGGGCCTGTTGCAGGAGATGGGCTACGACTTCACCGAGGATGAGTCGGAAGCCGATGTGATCGTCATTAACACCTGCGCCGTCCGGGAACATGCGGAAATGCGTGTGCTGGGCAATGTGGGCGCACTGACCCACACCAAGAAGAAAAAGCCGGATCAGGTGATCTGCCTGTGCGGCTGTGCCATGCAGGAGCCTCATATGGCGGAGAAAATCCGCCGTTCCTTCCGCCATGTGGATTTGGTGTTCGGCCCTCATGTGCTGTGGAAGTTCCCCCAGTTCCTCTTTGAGGTGCTGACGAGAAAAAAGCGTGTGTTCTCCACCGACCCCTGCGACGGCAACATCGTCGAGGGCCTGCCGGTGGTGCGTCAGGGCAAGCTGAAGGCTTGGGTCTCCATCATGTACGGCTGCAACAACTTCTGCTCCTACTGCATCGTCCCCTATGTCCGGGGCCGGGAGCGCAGCCGTGATCCCCAGCGCATCCTCGACGAGGTGCGCCAGCTGGTGGAGGAAGGGTACAAGGATATTACCCTGCTGGGCCAGAATGTCAACTCCTACGGCAAGGATTTGGGCCTCAACATGGACTTTGCCGATCTGCTGAAGGCCTGCAACGACATTCCCGGCGAATTCCTGCTCCGCTTTATGACCTCTCACCCCAAGGACGCCACCCAGAAGCTGTTTGAGACGATGGCCTCCTGCGAAAAGGTGGCGGCGTCCCTTCACCTGCCGGTGCAGGCGGGCAATGACCGCATTCTGAAGGTGATGAACCGACATTACACCCGAGCCGAGTATCTGGACCAGATTCGCCGGCTCCGGGAGCTGATTCCCGACATTGTGCTGACCAGCGACATCATTGTGGGTTTCCCCGGGGAAACCACCGAGGAATTTGAGGATACCCTGTCCCTCATCGAAGAGGTGGGCTACGATTCTCTGTTCACCTTCATCTACTCCCGACGGGAGGGCACTCCGGCAGCCAAGATGCCGGATGTGCTGACCAAGGAGGAAATCAGTGCCAACTTCCAGCGTCTGGTGGCACGGCAGAACGAGATCAGCGCCCAGAAGCACGCCGCCTATGTGGGAAAAATCGTCCGGGTGCTGGTGGACGGCACGGCCGATGATCCCGAGTTCCCCCTGACCGCCCGTACCGACGGCGGACGGCTGGTTCATCTGAAGGGCGACGAGCAGTTGATTGGCGGCTTCTATCCCTGCAAGATCACGCATGCGTCCAACTGGACGCTGTTCGGCGAAATCGCCGCTGAGAAAGAGGTTCATTGAGTATGGCAAAGAACAACAAGAAAAAGAAAAAGGCGAAAACACCCTTCCACGCCCCCAAGCGCATGGGCGAAAAGACCCCGATCCTGATGACTCCGATGCTGTGGACCATGTCCGCCGTGTCCATTGCCTTGCAGCTGTTTTTGACCGGCTTTGCCATCTTCGTGGCGACCAAGTGGGTGCCGCTGGAGGTGGTAGGCCCCTTCGGCATGAACGCCGGCTATGTGCCGCTGGTTCTGCCCATCGTGCTGTGGGTGCTGACGCTGGTGGAGCGTATCGGCATCAAGTTTTTGCCGCTGGATATGTGGCGTATGCCCGTGGATGTCCGTGAGGGCATGTTCAAGTGCGGCAGCTGGCTGCTGAAGCTGGTGACGCTGCTCATCGAGCTGGAATGTGCCGCCGTGTTTCTCTATGTGGATGTGTGCATTTATGTGGGCGCATCGCCGTTGGATGCGGTGATGCTCGTCTGGCTGGCAGCGCTGGCGCTGAGCGTCTACCTGCCCTGCCGCTATGCCGGCAAGCTGGGCCGGGGTGAAGTCACCTGGACCCGCGGCATTGAGCCGGAAACCAAGTAATTCAGTAAGGAAGAGGGGTGGGTCACATGGCAAAAGAAAAAGAAATGACCCCCATGCGAAAGCAATATCTGGAATTGAAGGCGCAGTATCCCGACTGCCTGCTCTTCTTCCGGTTGGGCGATTTTTATGAAATGTTTGACGAGGATGCCCGGACGGCGTCCCGGGAGCTGGACCTCACATTGACCACCCGGGACCGGGGCAAGCCCAAGGAGGAGCAGACCCCTATGTGCGGCGTGCCCTTCCACAGCTACCAGTCCTATATGGCTCGGCTGATTGCCAAGGGCTACAAGGTGGCGATCTGCGAGCAGATGGAGGATCCGGCGACGGCAAAAGGTCTGGTGAGCCGGGACATCATCCGCATCGTCACCCCCGGAACCGTCACCGACGATTCCATGCTGACCCCGGGCCAGAGCAACTATATCTGCGCCGTGGCGGCAGACGACACCGGCATGGGCGTGTGCTTCTGTGATGTGTCCACCGGTGAGGCGGAGGCCACCTCCTTCTCCGACGAAGAGGCGGTCACCCATGTCATCAATGAGCTGGGCCGATTCTGCCCCCGGGAGGCGGTGCTGTCCCCGGAGGCGGCTGCCATTCCGGAACTGACGGAGATGCTGACCAAGCGGCTGGGCTGCTGCTGGCAGGACGGGGGAGAGACCCGGTTCCTGCCGCAGGAGGCCATGGAGGTGACCAAAAAGCAGTTCCCCGAAGCGGCGGACCTGAGCGTGGTGGCCTATCGGGCTGTGGGCGGCGTGCTCAACTACCTCTATGAAACCCAAAAAACCGACCTCAGCTATATGTCCTCCCTGCGGCACTACGAAAGCGACCGCTTTTTGGAACTGGACCTCACCGCACGGCGCAATCTGGAATTGACCGAAACCATGCGCGGCGGCGAGAAAAAGGGCAGCCTGCTGTGGGTGCTGGACAAGACCCGCACCGCCATGGGTGCCCGTATGATGCGCAGCTGGATCGAGCGTCCGCTGGTGTCTCCCACCGCCATCAACCGCCGCCATGCCGGCGTGGAGGAGCTGGTGGAGCACACCCCGGAGCGGGAAGAGCTGCGGCTGTGCCTGAGAGAAATCACCGATCTGGAGCGGCTCATCGGCCGAGTCGTGTACGGCTCTGCCAACGCCCGGGATCTGGCGTCGCTGGCTGCCGGTCTGGGGAAAATCCCCCAGCTGCGCAGTTTGACCGAAAGCCTGCAAAGCCCCATCGTTGCCGAGGTGCGGCGTGGTCTGGACGACCTTGAAGAACTCCGCACCGAGCTTGACCGGGCGCTGGTGGATGAACCGCCCCTCACCGTTCGGGAGGGCGGCATGATCCGCCCCGGCTACAACTCCGATGTGGACGAGCTGCGGCGCATTCAGACCGGCGGACGGGAGCTGGTGGCTGAGATGGAGGCCAGAGTCAAGGAAGAGTGCGGCATCCGCAATCTGAAGGTCAGCTATAACAAGGTGTTCGGCTACTACATCGAGGTGGCGAAAAGTCAGGCGGACTTGGTGCCGGAGCATTGGGTGCGCAAGCAGACCACCGTCAACTCCGAGCGTTACATCAATCAGGAGCTGAAGGAGCTGGAGCACACCATTTTCTCTGCCGGAGATAAGGTGAAGGCACTGGAATACCAGCTGTTTTCCACCCTTCGGGATAAGGCCGCCGGTCAGATGGCGGAGGTTCAGGCCACCGCCCGTGCCGTGGCAAAGCTGGATGTGCTGTGCAGCTTTGCGGAAGTGGCGGTAAAGAATCACTATGTCCGCCCCCTGATGGACGAGTCCGGTGTCATTGACATCAAGGAAGGCCGCCATCCGGTGGTGGAGCAGGTGCTGAAGGACGCATGGTTCGTCCCCAACAACACCTATATGGACGGCAAGGAGGATACCCTTGCCATTATCACCGGCCCCAATATGGCCGGTAAGTCCACCTATATGCGTCAGGTGGCGCTCATCTGCCTGATGGCACAGGCCGGTTCCTTTGTTCCGGCGGCAAGTGCGCATCTGGGCGTGGTGGATCGGGTGTTTACCCGCATCGGCGCCAGCGACGATCTGGCAGCCGGCGCCTCCACCTTTATGGTGGAGATGAACGAGGTGGCGGAAATCCTCAAGCACGCCACCAAGCACAGCCTGCTCATTCTGGACGAAATCGGACGAGGCACCTCCACCTATGACGGCATGAGCATTGCCCGAGCCGTGCTGGAGTACTGCGCCGGCAAGAAGCTGGGGGCAAAGACCCTGTTTGCCACCCACTACCATGAGCTGACGGTGCTGGAGGGTCAGATTCCCGGCGTGAAGAACTACAACATCGCCGCCAAGAAGAAAAAGGACGACATTATTTTCCTCCGCAAGATCGTCCGGGGCGGTGCGGACCAGTCCTACGGCATCGAGGTGGCGAAGCTTGCCGGTGTGCCGGAGCAGGTCATCCGCCGAGCCCGTACCATTCTGGAGGAGCTGGAACAGGGCGGAGCCCCTGCCCCCAAGCCGAAGGCCGTCGAGGAGTCGGAGGAGGAGCAGGTGTCCCTGATGGATCTGGGCAGCGTGGAGGTTGCCCGGCGGCTGCGTCAGCTGGATTTGAACACCCTGTCCCCCATTGAAGCGATGAATCTGCTCTTTGAACTCAAGAGCAAGCTGCAATAAACCCAAGTGACCCGGAAAAGAGGTTGAACTTATGCCGAAAATCGTACAACTGGACCCCCATGTGGCGGACCTGATCGCCGCCGGTGAGGTGGTGGAGCGCCCGGCCAGTGTGGTCAAGGAGCTGACCGAGAACGCCATTGACGCCGGAGCCTCTTCGGTGACGGTGGAAATTCAGCGGGGCGGCATGACCTATATCCGGGTGACGGACAACGGCTGCGGCATCGCACCGGAGGATTGCCTGACGGCATTTTTGCGTCATGCCACCAGCAAAATCCGCACCGAGTACGATCTGGAGGCCATCGGCACGCTGGGCTTCCGTGGAGAAGCGCTGGCTGCCATCGCCGCCGTGAGCCGGGTGGAGCTGATGACCTGTACCGCCGACGCTCCGGCAGGAACTGCTCTGGTGCTGGAAGCCGGCGTGGTCCGGGAGCATACCGAGGTGGGCTGCCCCAGAGGTACCACCTTCGTGGTCCGGGATTTGTTTTTCAACACCCCGGCCCGTCAGAAATTCATGAAAAAGGACTCTGCCGAGGGCAGCGCCGTGTTTGCCGTGGTGCAGCACGCCGCCCTGTCCCATCCGGAGGTTTCCTTCCGCTTTTTGCGGGAAGGCCGGGAGGAGCTGTTCACCTCCGGGGACGGCAGCCTGAAAAATGCCGTCTATGCCGTGCTGGGCCGAGAGGTGGCGCTGGGTCTGATTCCCTGTAAGGGCAGCGGAGAAGAGCTGCAGGTGGAGGGATTCCTCTCCAAGCCGGTGTGCTGCCGCGGCAGCCGTGCCGGACAGTTCTTCTTCGTCAACGGGCGCTATGTGAAGTCCCGCACCATGCAGGCGGCGCTGGAGCAGGCCTATGCCAATCGGAAGATGGTGGGCAAGTTCCCCTCCTGCGTGCTGCATATCACCACCCGTCTGTCCGGCGTGGATGTGAATGTTCACCCCACCAAGACGGAAGTGAAGTTTACCAGTGAAAAACGGCTGTTTGACGCCGTGTACTATGCCGCCATGGCGACGCTGGACGCTCAGGCGGACACCCCCAAGGCGGTGCTGGAGCCGAAGAAAGCGGAGCCGGTGGTGGAAAAGCACGACCATGTGACTCCGAACCAGACCTTCTTCCGCACCATGTCCGCCCAGCAGTTCCGCAGCGAGCTGCAAAGCGAGGGCAAGCCGGACTACCACGGCGTAGGCCGTGCCCCGGAGAAGCGTCCTCCCATTGCACCGTCTACCATCCGGCCCGTCGCTCCTGTGACGAAGCAGACTCCCGTGAGCAGACCTGCCGCCCCCGTGGTGGAGCAGACTTCGGTGAGCCGTCCCGTCACTCCTGTGGTGGAGCAGGCCCCGGTGAGCCGACCCGTCGCCCCCGTGGTGGAGCAGTCCCCGGTCAGCCGTCCGGTTTCCCCTGTGACGGAACCGGCGGAAGATGTGCCGGGGCGTCCGGTGGAACCGCCTGTGGAGAAAATCGTCCCGGCAGAGCCGAAGGCGGAAGCCACGGCAGCGCCGGAAATTGTGGTTCCCACCGGGGATGAGACTCCGGCTGAGCAGGCGGAAGAACGCCCCGACGCACCGGACTGGCGCATGGCCGGTGAGGTGCTGAACACCTACATCATCGTGGAGCGGGGCGAGGAAGTCTGGTTTATCGACAAGCACGCCGCCCACGAGCGGCTGAACTTTGATCGGCTGAAGGCCATGCACCACCGCCCCATGGGTCAGCTGCTGCTGACCCCTCAGGTGCTGCGGCTCACGCCGGAGGAGAGCGAGGTGCTGCTGGAGCACCTGCCTCTGCTGGCGGAATTTGCCTTTGAGGTGGAGGACTTCGGCGGCGGCAGCCTGCTGGTGCGCCAGTGCCCGGACTATGTGGGACAGGATCAGATCGAGTCGGTGCTGGAGGACATCGCCACCCGGCTGCTGACCACCGGAAACGCCGACCCGGACGCCGCCCGGGACGAGGTGCTCCACTCCATGGCCTGCAAGGCCGCCATCAAGGGCGGCTGGGTCAGCGGCAAGGAGGAACTGGCCGCCCTCTGTCAGGCGGTGATGACGGATCAGATCCGCCACTGCCCTCACGGCAGACCCGTGGCCATCAAATTGACCCGAAAAGAACTGGAAAAGCAGTTCAAACGGGCGTAACATACCAAAAAGGAAGTGAATCCATGGCCCCTCAGGTGATTTGTGTGGTGGGCCCCACCGCATCGGGGAAAACGGCGCTGGGCGTGTGGCTGGCGCAGCAATATAACGGCGAAGTGGTGAGTTTTGACTCCATGCAGATCTATCGGGGCATGGATATTGGCACTGCAAAGCCCACCGAAGCGGAAATGGAGGGGATCCCCCACCACATGATTGATGTGGTGGAGCCGGAGGAGGATTTCTCCGTTCAGACATACCGCACCATGGCCACTCCCATCGTGGAGGACATCCTCAAACGGGGCAAGCGCCCCATTTTGGTGGGGGGCACCGGACTCTATCTGGACGCCCTGCTCCGGGGACATGATTTCGCCGTCCGCAGTACCGGCTGGCGGGAAACACTCACGGCCCGGTTTGAAGCCGAGGGCATTGACCCCTTGTGGCAGGAGCTGGAGCAGGTGGACCCGGAGGCCGCCGGACGGCTGTCTCCCAACGACACCAAACGGGTGATCCGGGCGCTGGAGGTCTGGCACGAAACGGGCAAGACCATCACCCAGCACAATCTGGAGACGAAAGCCATCCCGGATCGGTTTACGGCGCTGAAGCTGGGCCTCAATTTTGAAAACCGGGCGGACCTCTGGGCACGCATCGACCGCCGGGTGGATTTGATGGCGGAACAGGGGCTGGCGGAGGAAGTCCGTCGGCTGCTGGAGCGGGGCATTTCCCCCGACTGCACCGCCATGCAGGCCATCGGCTACAAGGAGCTGGCCCGTGCCGTCCGGGGCGAAGCGGAGCTTCAGCCCGCTTTGGAGGAAGTGAAGCTGCGCTCCCGACAGTATGCCAAGCGGCAGTTGACTTGGTTCCGACGGGATCCGGACACAAAGTGGTTTTCCCACCCCAGTCCCGTGTCCATGGAGGCGCTGCGACGCTTTGCGACAGAAAAAGTGACAGAATCTGGAATACAATGACCCGGGGACAAGCCTGACCCGGGCGCGTCCTCGAATTAGAAAAAAGGATGTGTTCCAGTATGGCAAAAGAAACTAATCATCTTCAGGATATTTTCCTGACCCGACTTTATCGTTCTCACACCCCGGTCACCCTGTTTTTGATGAATGGGTACCAGCTGCGTGGTGTGGTGACCGGCTTCGACGCCTTTGTGGTGGTGCTCACCAGCGAGGGCAGACAGCAGGTCATCTACAAGCACGCCATCTCCACCATTGCACCGGAGCGTCCGGTGCCGCTGCGAGAAGAGGAGAACTGAGCCGGGGGCACTACCCCGAAAGGAATCGAAACACATGAAACAGGGTAACTTGATCCTTCGTATTCTCATTGGCGTGCTGTTTGCGGGCATACTGGCCTATTTCGGCATCTACTTCTGGAATGCCTTTACCGCCAACACCGGCACCGCCACCCTGTATACTTACACCGCCGAGGAGCGGGTATCCAGCAAGGGCTACTTCTTCCGGAATGAAACCGTGCTGTCCCAGCAGTCCGAGACCGCCGAGGTGCTGTGCGCCGAGGGCGAAAAGGTGGGCAACGGCGATGAGGTGGTGCGCATCTACTCCTCGGCGGAGGATTACAAGGTGCAGAAGGAGCTGGATGAGGCGAAGGCGGAGCTGCAAAGCCTGAATTACATCCTCAGCCGCACCGGTGATGCCAGCGACACCATGGAGCTGGATGGGGATATTGTGGACACCTTCACCTCCTTGCAGGCCATGGTGTCCTCCGGACAGCTGACTGACCTCCGGAACGAGGGCAACGAGCTGCGCAGCCTGATTTTCCGCCGGGACTACACCTACAACGGCGCAGATACCCTGAACCAGCGCATTGCCGATGCTCAGGCCAAGGTGGACGAGCTGTCCGCCCGGGTGGGCGCCTCCTATGAGAGCGTCACCGCCCCGGAGGCCGGACTGTATTCCGCCAATGTGGACGGCTACGAGGGCATTATGACGCTGGAGGCGCTGGACGGCATTACCCCCTCCGCTTTGTCGGAGATGGCCGGTGCGCCGGGTGCGGTGGATGATGCCGCACTGGGTAAACTCATCACCAACAGCGGCTGGTACTTTGCCTGCAACCTGAGCGAGGCCGACACCAAGAACATCCACACCGAGTCCAATGTAAAGCTGCGCTTTGCCGATTCTGCCCGGATTTATACCGCTCAGGTGCAGTATATGAGCAGTGCGGAGGACGGCATGGTGACGGCGGTGTTCCATTCCAAAAACTACGCTCCGCAGCTGGCCGGTCTGCGCAATCAGTCGGTGGAGATCATCACCGGAACCGCCACCGGCTTCCGTACTCCCAAGCGTGCCGTCCGTGTGGATGAGAACGGTCAGCTGGGTATTTTCCGCATCAGCGGTGCGCAGGCCCGCTGGGTGCCGGTGACCATCCTCTGGGAAGAGGAAGAGTACTACATCATCAAGCAGGCCCCCAAGCTGGACGAAGAGGGCAACCCCGCCGAGGAGACCCAGTATGAAAAGGCCGCCCGGCTGAGAGAGGGCAACACCGTGATCGTGACGGGCGATCATCTGTACGACGGAAAGGTGGTTGACTGAGATGGAACTGGAAGCACGCATTGCTGCCGTTCGGCAGCAGATTGCAGAGGCGGCCCGTGCCGCCGGACGCCGCCCGGAGGAGATCACCCTCTGCGCCGCCACCAAGGTGCAGAGCGAAGAAACCATCCGAGCCGCCATTGCCGCCGGGATCACCGTCTGCGGAGAAAACCGGGTGCAGGAGCTGAATGCCCATCTGGCGGAGAACGCCTATCAGGGGGCGCAAGTCCATTTTATCGGTCATTTGCAGCGCAATAAGGTCAAATATGTGGTGGGCCATGTGGCGCTGATCCAGTCCGTCGCCGGGGAAGAACTGCTGAACCTCATCGAAAAGCAGGCGGCGAAGCTGGGCATTGTACAGGACATCCTCATTGAAGTGAATATCGGCGCAGAGGCCTCCAAAAGCGGCGCTTCCCCGGAGGAGGCCGATCGTCTGGCGGCCCTTGCCGGGCAAATGGAGCATGTGCGGCTCCGGGGTCTGATGGCAATCCCTCCTGCGGCAGAGCAAGAGGGAGAAAATCGGAGATTTTTTGCCGAAATGCGTCGACTTTTTGTTGACATGGCAGGGAAGAAGTACGATAATGAGAGTACTATGGACATATTGTCCATGGGTATGAGCAGAGATTTTACCGACGCCATTGCAGAAGGGGCTACGCTGGTGCGGATCGGCACCGGCTTGTTCGGGCCCCGACCGACAAACCGTGCCCATGGCTGACGGCGTTATGCTGACATAAGGAGGAGTCATTACAATGGGACTCATGGATGAACTGAGAAGATTAGCCCGCCCCTACGAGGATGAGGACGAGTACGAAGACGAACTGGAAGAGGATACCCCTGCATCGGAGGAGCCTGCTCGCCGCAGCTTCCGCCGCTCCAAGGAAGAGCGGGAAACGCGTGAGAGCCGTGAGCCTCAGGAGACCGGCAGCTGGGAGCCTCGGGAAACGAGAGAGCCTGCTCGCTCCTACCGTTCCCCTTATGACACCACCTCCCGTCGTTCCGACAAGGTGGTAAACATCAACACCACCACCCAGCTGCAGGTGGTTCTGGTGAAGCCGGAGAAGTTTGAAAACGCCTCCGACATTGCCGACCATCTCCGGGAAAGACGCACCGTGGTGCTGAATCTGGAGTCGACCCAGAAGGAAATTGCCCGCCGGCTGGTGGATTTCCTCTCCGGCGTGGCCTATGCGCTGGAGGGCAAGATCAAGAAGATCAGCGCCGCCACCTACATCATCACTCCCTTCAATGTGGACATCATTGGGGATCTCATTGATGAGCTGGAGAACAACGGGCTCTATTTCTAAAGGAAAGACAGAAGGCGGCACAGGCTGCCGCACAAACCATAGATACAGAATCAATTAAGGGGGATTATTGCTATGCTGACTCCGCAGGAAGTGGAAGAACGGGTATTTCCGAAGGCCAAAAAGGGCGGTTATGACATGCAGGATGTGGATAACTTCCTGGATGAACTGACGGAAGATTACACCGAGCTGTATAAAGAAAACGCCGTGCTCAAGCGCAAGATGAAGGTGCTGGCGGATAAGATTACCGAGTATCAGGAAACGGAAGGCGCCATGCGTGCCACCCTGCTGACGGCTCAGAAGATGGCCAACGAAATGGTGGAGGAAGCCAAGACCAAGCGCACCCAGATGCTGGAAGAGGCGGAGAACATCGTCAAGGCTCGTACCGCAGACCTCAGCAATCTGGTGGCGGAGGAGCAGGCTCGCCTGAAGAGCGCCAAGGCCTCCGTGGCTGAGATGGTCGGTACCATCCGTGAGCTGCTGGCCCACGAGCAGGAGTTCCTGGACAGCCTGCCCGAGGTGGAAGCAGCAGAGGAAGAAGCAGAGACCGCTCCTGAGGACGCAGCCGACGCTGTGGTCAGCGAGATCGGCGACTCTATCTCCCGTATGCTGAGCGAGAGTGCTGCGGAGCAGCAGAACGAGGAGCAGGCGGAGGAACCCGCCGCTGCTGAGGAGGCTGCCGAGGAAGAGACCGAGGAGGAAGAGGCCCCTGCGGAGCAGGAGGATGCGCCCACCCGTCGTCTGGACCTGAGCGAGCTTCGCTTCGGCCGTAACTACGAAATCAAGTAAGGCGCAGCCTTGTTTTGAAAAGAAACCACACTTGTGTCACAGCGGTCGGTTCACCGGCGCTGTGACATTTGTGAGAGAGGAAGATTACTACGGACTACAATAAGACTATCAACCTGCCCCAGACCGACTTCCCCATGCGTGCGGCTCTGGCGAAGCGGGAACCGGGTATGCTGGAAGAGTTCCAGCGCAAGGACATCTACCGTAAGCTGATGGCACGCAACGATGGCAAGCCCAAGTTCGTGCTGCACGACGGCCCTCCCTACGCCAACGGTGACATTCACATTGGCCACGCCTTGAACAAGATTTTGAAGGACTTTATTGTCCGTTATAAGAATATGACCGGCTATCAGGCTCCCTATATCCCCGGCTGGGACACCCATGGTATGCCCATCGAGACTGCCATCCAGAAGCAGGGCGTCAAGCGCAGCGAAATGCCTGTGCCCGAGTTCCGGGACAAGTGCCGTGCCTTTGCTGAGGAGCAGATCGACCGCCAGAGAGAGGGCTTTAAGCGTCTGGGCGTCATCGGTGACTGGGATAACCCCTACATCACCCTGCGTCCCCAGTTCGAGGCCCGTCAGGTGGAGGTCTTTGGCGCTATGGCCAACAAGGGCCTCATCTATCAGGGTCTGAAGCCCACCTATTGGTGCCCCACCTGCGAAACCGCACTGGCTGATGCTGAGGTGGAGTACGCCGACGATCCCGTTACCACCATCTTTGTGAAGTTCCCTGTCCACGACGATCTGGGCAAGCTGGGTCAGTTCGGCGATGTGAGCAAGATGTTCTTCGTCATCTGGACCACCACCACTTGGACCCTGCCCGGCAACATGGCTATCTGCCTGAACCCCGCTCTGGAGTATTCTCTGGTGAAGGTGGCCTCCGGCGAGATTTACATCATGGCCTCCGAGCTGGTGGACAGCGTCATGAAGCAGAGCGGCATCACCGAGTACGAAACCGTCGGTACCCTGTACGGTGACGAGTTCGAGCGCATGACTGCCCGTCATCCCTTCATGAATCGGGATTCCCTCATCATCCTGGGCGACCATGTCACTCTGGATGCCGGTTCCGGCTGCGTCCACACCGCTCCTTCCTTCGGTCTGGACGACTTCTATGCCTGCCAGCGTTATCCCGAAATCCCCACCGACATCACCATGGAAGTCTCCGTGGACGCACAGGGCGTGCTGAACGAGTACGCCGGCCCCTATCAGGGTCTGCCCGTCCAGAAGGCCCATCCCGTCATCTTTGCCGATCTGGTGAAGGGCGGCTATATCCTGTCCTCCGCCGATATCGTCCACAGCTATCCCCATTGCTGGCGCTGCAAGCAGCCGGTCATCTACCGTGCTACGCAGCAGTGGTTCGCCAGCGTGGATGGCATCAAGGACGAGGCCGTCCGTGCCTGCGAGGACATCACTTGGAAGCCCGAATGGGGCAAGGAGCGCATGATCTCCATGATCCGTGAGCGTTCCGACTGGTGCATCTCCCGTCAGCGCACTTGGGGTGTGCCGATTCCCATGTTCTACTGCACCGACTGCGGTAAGCCCTTCTGCACCCCTGAGTCCATCCATAAGGTCAGCTCCATCTTTGCCGCCGAAGGCTCCAACGCTTGGTGGGCCAAGGATGCTTCCGAGCTGATGCCCGAGGGCAGCAAGTGCGAGTGCGGCTGCACCACCTTCCGTAAGGAAAAGGACATTCTGGATGTCTGGTTCGACTCCGGCTCCACTTGGTCCGCTGTCTGCGACAGCCGTGACGAGCTGCAGTTCCCCGCTGACCTCTATCTGGAAGGCGGCGACCAGTATCGCGGCTGGTTCCAGTCCTCCATGCTGACCAGCATTGCCGCCACCGGCAAGGCTCCCTATAAGCGCATCATCACCCACGGCTGGACCGTCGATGGTCAGGGCAAGGTCATGCACAAGTCTCTGGGCAACGCCATCAGCCCTCAGGACACCATCAAGGAGTACGGCGCCGACATTCTGCGTCTGTGGGTGTCTTCCGCTGACTATACGCAGGATATGCGCCTGTCGAAGGAAATCCAGAAGCAGCTGGCAGACGCTTACCTCAAGATCCGCAACACCGGCCGCTATATTCTGGGCAACTTGGCCGGCTTCGACCCCAACCAGCACCGTGTGGCCTTTGCCGATATGCAGGAGCTGGATCAGTGGGCCGTCAGCCGCTGCAACGCTCTGATTGCCGAGTGCCGCCGCTGCTACGACAACTACGAGTTCCACGGCGTTTACCGTGCGATCTATAACTTCTGCGTGGTGGAGATGTCCAACTTCTATCTGGACATCATCAAGGACCGCCTGTACTGCGAGGACACCAACTCCGTCCTGCGCCGCAGCGCTCAGTCCGCTATCTACTTCGTTCTGGACAGCATGATTCGTCTGCTGGCTCCCATCCTGGCCTTCACCTCCGAGGAAATGTGGGCGGCTATGCCTCACGCCGAGGGTGACGACACCGAGAGCATCCTGTTCAACTCCATCCCCGAGTTTGACCCTGCTCTGGAGCTGGATGAGGCTAAGAGCGAGCGTTGGGCTCAGATTCTGAACCTGAAGAACGATGTCAACAAGGCTCTGGAGGCAGTCCGTGCCGAGAAGATCGTCAAGAAGTCTACCGATGCTAAGCTGACCCTGTACTTCAACGACGAGGCTTGGGAGCGGTTCCAGTCCCTGAAGGACCACGATTTCGCCACGCTGTTCATCGTCTCCGAGGTGGAGTTTGTCCACGGCGAAGGCGAAGGTTACACCGGCGAGGCCTTCCCCGGCGTCACCGTCAAGGTGGAGATGCACACTGCACCCAAGTGCCCCCGCTGCTGGATGCACAACGCAGCCATCGGCACTGCCGAGGGCCACGAGGAGCTGTGCCCCCGCTGCGCCAAGGTCATTGCAGGTATGCAGCTGTAATCGGACCGGTTACCAAACAAGTAAAGCACCCGAAATGCAATGCATTTCGGGTGCTTTTTTGCGCCTAAGCGGTGCAACATGAATAATCTGTAAACCTTTTTGGAATCGTGGCCTGAGCGCCTGTGTTGGAATTGTACGGCGTTTTTTCCTGTGCTAAAATGATACACTGAAATGAAATGTCTGAAAAGAGGACGACACCATGATTAAACAGAGCGTGAAAAAACCATTTACCGTGCTGGTAGCAGCCATTGCGGTGATGCTGCTGGCGGTGGTGAGCCTGCGCAACGCCACCACCGACCTGCTGCCGCCCATTTCCACCCCCTACCTGATGGTGGTGACCACCGATCCCGGCGCAAGCCCGGAGAAGGTGGAGGAGGAAATCACCAAGCCCATGGAGCAGGGACTCAGTACGGTGAGCGGTGTGCAGAACTATGCCTCCGTCAGCGGAGAGAACTATGCCACCATTTTGCTGGAGTTCGAGGACGGCACCGACATGGATGCGGCGCTGGTCAAGGTGAACACGGCGCTGGATCAGGTGGAGCCCCTTTTGCCGGAGCAGTGCGGCAACCCCTCCGTTCTGGAAATGAGCATGGACATGATGGCCACCATGTATCTGGCGGTGAGCCATGAGTCGCTGGATGTGTACGCCCTGTCCGACTATGTGAACAACACCGTGATGCCCACCTTCCAGCGCCAGAGCGGCGTCGCCAGCGTGTCGGAGCTGGGCACAGTGCAGGAGATGGTGGAGGTTCGGCTGGACGAGGAGGCCATTCAGAGCCTGAACGACCGGCTGGCCGCTCACACCGATGAACGGTTAGGAGAAGCGGGAGATCAGCTGGCGAAGGCGGACGGAGAGATTCAAAACGGTCTCAGCCAGCTGGAAAACCAGCGGCAGAAGCTGACGGAAACCCAACAGCAGCAGTCCAAGAAGCTGGGCGAGCTGACGAAGAAGATGAACGAGGCGCTGGCTGCTAAGGAGGCCTATTCCGCCATCCTGACCAGCCAGCAGGCCAACCAGACCGCCCTTAAAGCGGAGCGGGACGCCTACCGCAAGGCGGATTTGCCCGGTCAGTATGAGAAGATCAACGAGAAGCTGGCTCAGCTGCAGCAGCTGCCCAGTGGGGAGCAGTTCCCTGCCAGCATTGCCGACGCCATTGCCCGTCCGGAAACCTTGGAGCCGCTCCGTCAGACGCTGATCGGCATGGGTCAGCAGGAACTGGCGGAGCAGCTGACGGCGGAGAACCTCACCCAGATGGAACAGGCGGTGACGGTGCGTCTGCCCCAGATCGAAGCGGAACTGACGGCACTGGAAACCGAAATCGCCGCCACCAAGGCGGTGCTGGAACAGGTGAGTGCCGCCGCCGATCAGGCCCTTGCCAACTATGCCGATGTAGAGGCCGGCAAAATGAGCGCCGCTGTGGCGCTGGCGCAGGCCAATGCCCAGATGGACGCCGGAAAGACGGCCTTGCAGGATGCGCAGACGGAACTGGAGCAGGCCAAGAAGGACTATCAGTCCGCCAAGACCGCGGCACTGAAAAATGCCAATCTGGACGGCCTGCTGACGGTGGACGCCCTCTCAAAGCTGATTTACGCACAGGACTTCTCCATGCCCGCCGGGTATATCCCGGACAGCGAGGGGGAGCAGTGGCTCATTAAGGTGGGCGAGGAAATTCCCGATGCAGAGGCCCTTTCCCGGCTGGTGCTGGCCCATGTGGAGGGCATCGGAGACATCACTGTGGGGGATGTGGCTACGGTGGTGACGGTGGATAACGCCGCCGACAGCTATACCCGGATGAACGGTCACCCTGCGGTGGTGCTCAGCGTGTTCAAGGGCAGCACCGCCGGCACCAGCCGGGTATCTGCCGAATGTCATGCGGCGCTGCTCCGCATGGAAGAGGAAGAACCGGGTCTGGACATCACCGTGCTGCTGGATCAGGGCCAGTTTGTGGATGTTTTCCTCAAGAGCATCGTCAACAACATCCTTTTGGGCGCTCTGCTGGCAGTGGTGGTACTGGCACTCTTCCTGCGCAGCGTCCGACCCACGCTGGTGGTGGCCTTTTCCATCCCCTTCAGCGTGCTGGTGGCTCTGCTGCTGATGTATTTCTTTGATATTTCTCTGAACATCATGTCCATGGCCGGTCTGGCACTGGGCATCGGTATGCTGGTGGACAATTCCATCGTGGTTGTGGAAAACATTTACCGTTTGCGTGCCCGGGGGCTGTCCGCACCCCGTGCCGCCGTACAGGGTGGAAAGCAGGTGGCCGGAGCCATCCTTTCCTCCACCCTCACCACGGTGTGCGTGTTCCTGCCGCTGATTTTCACCACCGGCATGGTGCGGGAGCTGATGCTGCCCTTCGCCTTGACCATCACCTTCGCCTTGCTGGCCAGTCTGGCGGTGGCACTGACGGTGGTGCCTTGTCTGGGCAGCGTGGCACTGAAAAAGCAGCCCGCCCCTCAGGGAAAGTTCTTTGAAGCGGTGCTGAAGCAGTACCACAAGGCGCTGTACGCTTGCCTGAAGCACAAATGGGTGCCGCTGGGACTGGCAGGCGGACTGCTGATTGCCGCCATTGTCACGGTGGGACGCATGGGCATTGTGGTTATCCCGGAGATGAACAGCGACCAGCTGTACGCCCAGGTCACTATGGACGAGAGCTGGGACATGGAGCAGTGCTATCAGACCGCCGATCAGGTCACCGAAACACTGATGCAGGTGGATGGGGTCAAGGAAGTGGGAGCCATGAGCAACCCCAACGCACTGGCTGGCCCGGGCATGGATGTGGGCAAGAACCAGTTCCGCACCTACATCTACTATCTGGTGCTGGATGACAGCATCTCCAAGGTGGACGAGGTGAAGGCGGCCCAGCAGCGGGTGTCCGACGCATTGGAGGGCATTTCCGGCGTGGAGGCGGAGCTGTCCGCATCCGGCGTCGGGGATATGTCTGCCATGATGGGCAGCGGCCTTGCCATTGACCTCTACGGACGAGATTGGAATACCCTCCACGGCATTGCCGAGGAGGTGAAAACGCTGGTGGAGCAGGTGGACGGCTTTGAAGAGGTGTCGGACGGCACAGAACAGACGGACGGTGCGCTTCAGGTGGACATCGACAAGGACGCCGCCATGCGAAAAGGGCTGACGGTGGCGCAAATTTATGCTCAGATTTCCGACGCTCTGGTGACGGACAAGACAGCTGCCAACCTGACCCTGCACGGGCGTGAGGTGTCGGTGCGTATTGTGGATGAGCGGAACGCTTTGAATGTGGATAATCTGCTGGAGCTGCCGCTGGAGTACACAGTGATGGACGAGAATGGCGGTCAGTCGACCGAAACCATGCCTTTGGGTGCGGTAGCGACGATCCGCACCACGGAAGGGCCGACCAAGGTACACCGAAGCAACGGAACCCACACCCTGACCGTGTCGGCGGCGACCAAGGAGGGGTATAACACCGCTCTGCTGTCCCGTGAGGTGGAGCAGAAGCTGGCGGAGCTGGACTTGCCGGATGGCTACACCGTAGAGATGGGCGGTGAAGTGGAGCAGGTGCAGGATATGCTGACCCAGATGATGCAGCTGATGGCACTGGGCCTGATTCTGGTCTATCTGGTGATGGTGGCGCAGTTCCAGAGCCTGCTCAGCCCCTTCATCATCCTGTTTACCATTCCGCTGGCCTTTACCGGCGGTCTGGCCGGACTGCTGCTGGCCCGGGATCAGCTGAGCATGGTCAGCCTGCTTGGTTTTACCGTGCTGATGGGCACGGTGGTGAACAACGGCATCGTGTTTGTGGATTACACCAACCAGCTGCGGCTGGGCGGTCTGGGCAAGTGGGAGGCACTGGCTGCCGCAGGTAAGACCCGTATGCGTCCCATCCTGATGACCACCCTCACCACGGTGCTGGCGATGAGCACCATGATGTTCAGTCAGGACATCACCGCATCGATGAGCCGAGGCATGGCGGTGGTGGTGTCCGGCGGACTGCTCTACGCCACCCTGATGACCCTCTTTGTGGTGCCGGTGATGTATGACCTGCTCTACCGCAAACAGCCCCGTGTGGTGGATGTGGGAGACGATCTGGACACCATCCCCGACGATGCGGCGGAGTATCTGGAGCAGCATCCTGCGGAGGAGTAAACGAACCAACAAATCAAGCGGCACTGTGCAAAGCACAGTGCCGCTTTTGGTCGGTCAAACACAGAGTGCCGCTTTTCCGGTTCCGGCTGCTGCAAACTCAGTTGACAATTTGTGAGGGCTTTGAAAGGGCAACTTACCGAATCGACTCGTTTTTCCGAGAAAGCAACGATTTTGGGGAAGAAAGAAGATTTTTGCACTGGGTAAAATTTCAGCGTAGAAATTGCTTTGCTTTGCTGGAAAAGTTTCCCACAAAGGGCCTGAGCCTGCCCTTGCGGCGGAACGGTTTGCTCCCGGCATAGGGAAAAAGCCGCTCCAAAAGAAAATGCAAAAAATACCATTGCGTTGCCAGCTGGATTGTAGTATAACTAACAATCGTCAGGTCGAAAATAGTTGAAAAGACAGATCGAAAAGCGAGAGAAGCGGTAAAAAGCGGACCCGCAGCCGAAGAAAGCATGGAGAATCGAATCAAAATGCACATTTCGGAAACGGGTGTGGAATGCAGTGCGTTTCACAGGAAAAACAGTGTGATTAAAGGTGACAAACTGTTTGAATCAGCCAGCACCTTGTGATGCTGACCGCTCGGTATACGACTGTATACAGCAAGAATAGAGGGGAGATTGAAGGGCAGCCGGAAGAACCGGCGCTGCGGCGATTAATCCAGTTCAAATACGGTTTATCTTTACTTCCGGGTCGGGTTTGCCCTTGTGGATTTTAGAACGAGGACAAACAGTGAGATTCCGATGGCTCTGACAGATATGCCAGAAAAGCCAAATACGAATTGTGCCGTGCCTCCGGTTGTAAGCGGTTGTTTTATAACAAAAAACGGAGTGTATCAAAGGTTGATACATTCCGCTTTTGTTTTTTGCTTTTTTGTCAAACTTCCTTGCCGGATGCCCCTTTTGGCGTGAATTCCAATGTTAGGAATCCTTGTCCGGTTCGGCAAAAGGAATTTTCCGAATGTCTACCCGTCTCAGGTAGGAGAAGATGGCTTCCATGACCATCCGGCCGTTTTCCGACTTGAATGCATAGTAAATGGAACTGAAGTGACGAGCCAGACTGGCGGGCGTGTCGATGTTGGCCGAGCAGGCGTAGTGATTGATGAAGTAGATGGAGCGGTGAATCTGATTGAGGTTCGCCTTGTATGCACCGCACAGATACGGATTGGAACACATATTGCAGATTTTGTCCAAAAACCCTGTGTCAAGGCGGAAGGCGGCAATCAGAAAGCTCTCCGTCGGCATGGTCTCCCACGGAATCCGCTGAAACTGCTGGAGCATCTGCCACAGCTCGGCTAAGTCAGCCTGCGTGGCGTTTTTGGTTGCCTCGTACCCCATGGGAGGCTCCAGTGCGCTGCGGAATGTCATGATGTCACGGATGGATTTGTAATCGGGGGCGATGACGGCATACTCGTTTTTGCCCGTGTGGGTCAGGAGCCCATACTCCACCAGAATGGACAGAGCACGGCTGACCGAGGTACGGCTGACATCCAAAAGCTTCGCCAGGTCTCCGTCCTTAAATGTGCTTCCCGGAGCGTATTGCTCAGTTACAATTGCAGATCCCAAAACGGTGGCAATGGTGTTGTAGAGAAAAGCAAACGGGTTGCGATCCTGTTCTTTTTTGAACGCATACAAAAGCTCATCGTGTTTCATAATGCCCGCCTTTCGAATCGGAGTTTGTCTAAAAAAAAACAAACAGATTCTGCCAAATCCTGATTTCTGTCGCAATGCACAATTATAGAGGGGAAATAAGGCCTCAAATTTACAATTTTTCACATTTCTGCGGAGGGTCTGTCTTTTTGAAGGAACAATGCCAAAGAAATGTTATAGTATTTGTAGTAATATTTGTAATAATTATGCAGATTCACATATTGCCATTTTATGCAGAACACTGACAGAAGTCAAGGGAACAGAGGAAAACGACGAAGGGGGTTTTGTTTATGGGAAAAATTGTGATTGACACACGCGTATGTAAGGGATGTGGATACTGCATTAGTTTCTGTCCTCAAAAGGTGCTCCAATTCGGAGAACAGAGAAACAGCTGCGGCTATGGAAACCGGTGCCCTGAAATGATCGAGGGTGCCAAGTGCGTGGCCTGCAAAACCTGTGCAATTGTCTGTCCTGATTCCGCAATCACAGTGTACAAGTAAGGGAGGGCTTGAAATGGGCAGCGAAAACAAAATCGTGCTGATGGGCAATGACGCCATGGGCGAAGCTGCGATGCGCAGCGGATGTAAATTTTTTGCAGGCTATCCAATCTCTCCGCAGACACAAATCTTAGACTATTTAGCAAAGAACATGCCAAAGCGTGGCTGTACTTTTTTACAGGCAGACAGTGAGCTGGGCGCCATCAACATGGTCATCGGTGCTTCCATCGCCGGTGAGCGTGCCATGGTCGCCTCTTCCAGCACCGGTCTTGCCCTGATGTATGAAGCCTTTGCCGCAGCGACCAACGGCGGCTTCCCCATGCTGATTGTGGATGTCACCCGTGAAGGTGCCGCTCAGACCGGCATCAAGGCATCCCAGAGCGATTACAATATGCTCACGAAATCCTTCGGCGACGGCGGACTTCGTGTTCCGGTGCTCTGCCCCGCAACGGTGCAGGAACTGGCTGAGCTGGTGGGACTTGGGTTTGATATCGCAGATCGTTACAGAACCCCTGTGGTCATCATGACCGAACCCACCACTGCACAGACCATCGAGGCAGTGGACTTCTCCAAGGTCATGCCGGACAAGCACTACGATAAACGGATGTATACACCTTCCGGCCGGGATACACGCCCGGTGCCGGGTTCCCTGCGTGTGGAGGACAGCCCCCACGTGTACACCAATGAATTCGGTCCTGAGACGATGCAGATCTACAATATGCGCCATTTCGAGGAAATCGACGCAAAGTGCCAAGAGATTGGCCGCAACGAGATGATCTGCGAGGAATTCATGACAGAGGACGCAGAATACATCATTACCGCCTTCGGCGCACCTGCCCGCTACGGCATCGACGCAGTCAAGGAGCTGCGTGCAGAGGGATACAAGGTTGGCATGATTCGTCCGGTTATGCTTTACCCCTTCCCCGAAGCGTACTTCTCCAAGCTGGATCCCTCCAAGATCAAGGGCGTGATGAGCGTAGAGATGTGCATTCCTGTAGCGTTCTACCATGATGTGCGCGAATATGTGCCAGACGCCATCCCCGTAAAGAGCTGCGCCACCGCTGGCGGTGTCATCGCAGACTGCGACAAAATCGAGGAGGCGTTCCGTAATCATTTCGGAACTAAGTGACGGAGGTGTAAAAATGGAAGAAGTCGTATATGAGAGATCCAAACTGCTCCACCCGATGCTTACCTACTACTGTGCTGGATGTCAGCATGGCATTGTTTCCAAAATTCTGGTGGAACTGGCAGAAGAGATGAACATCACCAACAACATGGCAATCTGCTTCGGCATTGGCTGCTATGTGGCTGGCACTATGAACGTTGATTTGGATATGTTCCCCGCACTGCACGGTCGTGCCTGTGCGGTTGCCACCGGCTTCAAGCGGATGCGGCCCAATCAGCTGGTGCTGACATATCAGGGTGACGGCGACTGCGCCTCCATTGGCCTGGGCGATACCCTTCAGGCGGCCGCTCGCGGCGAAAACTTCACCACCATCATGGTCAACAACCAGAACTACGGCTGTACCGGCGGTCAGCTGGCACCGACGACGCCGTTGGGCATGGTTACGGCCACGACCCCTTATGGTCGAACTGCGGCGGATCAGGGCTACCCGATCCACATGGCCGAGCTGGTCAGCCAGATGGAAGGCTGCCGCTTCGCCGCACGGGGCGCACTGACAACCCCCGCTCAGATTCGCAAGTCCAAGGAATACATCAAGCATGCCATTGAACTGCAGCAGCAGGGGCATGGCTATACCTTCGTGGAACTCCTCAGCGCTTGTCCCTCCACATACAAAGTGCCGTTTGACAAGGTACGGGAGTATCAGGAGCAGAATGTGTTCCCCATCTTTAAACAGGGCATTTTTAAGGATGAGTAAGGAGGCTGAATTATGGAAAAAACATTTTTCATCTCTGGTATCGGAGGTCAGGGCGTTCAGGTTCTGTGCAAGGCTCTGGCAACTGTGGTGGACGACTGCGGCATGAATATGTGTCTGTATCCCTGGTATCAGGGGCAGCGCAGAGGCGGAGCCACTTATGGACGCCTGATTATTTCCGACGAGCGCATCGGCGCCCCGGAAAAACGACAGTACGATATTGTAGTGCTGCTGGATGAAGCATCCTTGCGGGACTATGGTAATAAGCGCAAACCCGGCGGAACGGTTATCGTCAATTCGGACCTCATTGACTCGGTCCCCTTTGACGATGTGACGGTGGTGGGAGTTCCCTTCACCAGCACGGCGGAATCCACGGGAAATGAGCGCTGCTTTAATCTGGTAGTCGGCGGTTTTTTGAGCGCCTATACCAAAATCGTCCCTGTGGAGGCTATGCGCAGCGAAATGCTGAAGCGGACCGCACGCAGCGACGAACAAGCTGTAATTTATGGAAAGGCATTCGATATGGGTGCCTTCCTTGTAAAGGAGTAAAATTATGAAAATTGCGATTCTCGGAGCAGGAGCCACTGGCTGTAATGTGGGTGGACATCTGAAACTGGCTGGTGAAGAGGTTTATCTGATGGACCCCTTCCAGGCACACATGGACGCCATTCGTGAGCATGGCTTGTTCTGGTGTGATGGTGCCACCGGCGAGGAGTTCGGCCCCATTTTCTTTGATGGCGCCGGAAACGATGCCAAAGAGGTCGGCCCCTGCGATGTGGTGTTCGTTCAGACGAAGAATCCCTTCACCAAGGCTGCTATCGAGGGCCATTGGGAGCTGTTTGACGATCACACTACCGTGATTACGCTGCAGAATGGTCTGGGAACCACCGACACCCTGCTGGAGTACTTCCCCGCAGAGCGCATCGGCTACGGTATCCTGTACAGCGGCGGCCAGATCCTGGAGCCCGGCCGTATTCAGATGCTGCACTCTGACCGCAACATCCTGTTCCGTCGCCTGCAGGGTGAAAAGAGCGCCCTGTACGATGAGCTGCTGGCTGCTTTCGAGAAGAGCGATTTCCCCAGCTATTACAATGATGAGATCGACGCCATCATCTGGACCAAGGTCGGCGTCAACTGCTTCTGCAACATGGCTTGCGGCATTACCCGTCTGACCATGCAGAAGCTGCTGCGTCACCCCAACGGCAACGCTCTGGTGGAGAACATCGTTGACGAGGTCGTGGCTGTGGCTCACGCCAAGGGCGTGGAGATTCACGCAGAGGACGTTCTGCACGCCCGTACGATGGCGCTGAATGCTCCCACTGAAAACTATCCTTCCGGTGCTCAGGATGTGATGCACAAGAAGCTGACTGAGGTCGATTCCCTGAACGGCGCTGTTGCACGCTATGGCCGTGAGCTGGGCGTTCCGACCCCTGTTAATGAGACGATTTCCAATTTGATTCACGTTATTCAGGACACCTATTCAGACCAGTTCTAAGGGAGATGGGCTTGTATGTTGGATAAATTGTTCAAACCTCAAAGCGTTGCGTTGATTGGTGCCAGTGATCGTTTGGGCAGCTTCGGTTGTTTTGCGGCCCAAAGCATGATCCAGAGCAAAGACAAATACAGATTTTACTTTGTGAATCAGCGGAAACCCGAATTGTTTGGAATTAAGACTTATCCCAATGTATCTGCCCTTCCGGAATGTCCGGATTTAGTCCTGATTACCACTCCTGCCAGCTCAGTGAATGCGCTGCTGGTGGAAGCGGCAGAGCGAGGAACCCGGGACTTCATTGTATACTCCAGTGGCTTCGCAGAGGATCACCGCTGCAACGGAAGCAATCTGGAGCAGGAGATGGAGAAAATCGCCCGGAAATACGACCTGCATATCGTGGGCCCCAACTGCTGCGGAATCTTCAACAATGTGGACAAGATTTCCGTTTGGGGCAGCAACGGTAACTACAAATTCAAACCCGAAACCGGTGTGGCCGTTCTCGGCCACAGCGGTGGGTATACCATGGGCGGATTGGACCGCCCGTGGGTCAATGTTTCCTATGGCATCTCCGGCGGCAACGGCAGCATTATTTCCCAAGAGGAACTGGCGGAATACTGTGTGGATTCCGATGCCGCCAAGGTGCTGTGTATGTACATGGAAGGAATCAAGAAGCCTGATACCGTGTATCGCCTGTTCAAGAAGTGCGTGGATAAAAAGATCCCCTGCGTCACGCTGAAATCCGGACGCAGCCAAAAGGGCGCCATTTCCACGGCTTCCCATACCGGCAATCTGGCAGGCTCCTATGAAATGTTCCGTGCGGTGTTTGACAAGTACGGCGTCCTTTCCCCGGACGGCGTTGAAGAATACTACGGCTTGGAATATGTGCTGGAGACGCTGGGCGGAAATCTGCCTAAGCGCAATCGGTTTGCCATCGTCTGCCGCTCCGGCGGTGAGGCTACGATGAGCGCGGATTTGGCGGAACGGTACGGTCTGGTGCTGCCGGACCTGGATCAGTCCACCAAGGATGCCATCAATGAGATGATGCCCGACTTCGGCACGGCCAAGAATCCTCTGGATATGACCGCCGGATTGCTGGGCGATCAGCAGAAGCTGGCCCGCACATTCGAGCTGCTGGCTGCGGACCCGAATATCGACGGTATTATCGCTGCCTTTGACTTTACGGCAAATCAGGTCGTCACCGGATACGATATGCATTCGTTTTTGGGTGAGCCTGTGCTGAATTGCCGCAAAAAGTACCCCAATATTCCCCTGTTTATGATGCCGCAGTACGAGCAGGAGCGGGATTTGGACTGGCGCATGAAGCTGAAGCAAGCCGGCGTGCCCATTCTGCCCCCTGCCGAGATCGGCTATAAGCTGATGGGAACTCTGGTGCGCTACATCGAGTACGATCCCAGCACCAAGCGTCTGGAATGGGCCGTCCCCGACCACTTCCCCGAACAGGCCAAGCCCCTCACCGAGTATGACAGCAAGGTGGAGCTGGCGAAAGCGGGAATTCCGGTTCCGAAGCAGTGCATTGCCCGGAACAAGGAAGAGCTGGCCGAGGTCTGCGCTGAGTTCGGCTATCCTCTGGTGCTGAAGATCAATTCCCCCGACATCCTCCACAAGACGGAGGCAGGCGGTGTTCGTCTGCGTATCCAGAGCTTGGAGGAAGCACAGGAAGCCTTCGACGGCATCCTGCGGGACTGCCGAGCCTTCAAACCGGAGGCACGACTGGACGG
Organism: Oscillospiraceae bacterium; assembly: GCA_020025295.1. Lineage (GTDB taxonomy): Bacteria > Bacillota > Clostridia > Oscillospirales > Oscillospiraceae > UMGS1766. The sequence goes on from JAHHSJ010000004.1 coordinate 41,862, forward strand.
TGTGCTGGTACAGCAAATGGCAAAGGCCGGACAGGAAATCATTCTGGGTGTGAAAAATGATCGCCAGCTGGGCCCCATGCTCCTCGTGGGACTGGGCGGCGTGTTTGTAGAGGTGTTCAAGGATACCAGCCTTGTTCCGTGCCCCATCAGTCATGCTGAGGCGCTGGAGCACTTGCAGAAGCTGAAATCCTATCAGCTGCTGACCGGTTACCGCGGCAGCGCTCCCTGTGACATTGAGGCACTGGCGAATCTGATGGTCAAGGTCTCGGAATATGCCGCAGAAAACAAGAACACCGTCAAGGAAATGGACATTAACCCTGTTTATGTCTATGAGGAAGGTGAAGGCGTCTGCGTGGTGGATGCCTTGATCTTGAAAGAATGAGAGAACATTGAAATCCATATATAATGCAAGAAGACGAAAGAATTGAGGGAGAAAACAATAATGGACAATGTAAAAAATGCAGCAAAAACTTCTGCGCTGATTGGCGCAGCATTTACCTTTATGACCGGCTGGTTCGGCGGCGGTTGGGCTACCGGTCAGCTGGCCGGTAAGTACGGCGCTCGCTTCGGCTGGGCCGGCCTGTTTGTGCCCATGATCGGTGTTCTGCTGATCATCTTCGCTACCACCTGGATCATCATGGAGTTCGCCCGTCTGTACAATGTCTGGGATTACGCAAACTTCATGAGCTGCTTCTATGGCCATCCGATCTTCAAGGCCATTTTTGACGTCATTCAGATTCTGGGCCTGCCCCTGACCTTCGCTGGCTGCGTTGCAACCTTCGCAAGCACTCTGGTGGATTATGTCGGCGGCTCCTACATCATGTGGGTTATCATATTTGCGGTACTTGTGATGCTAAGCGTTATGTGGGGCACCGCAATCCTGAATAAGATTTCTACGGTTATGGGCGTTGGCATTCTGGTCCTGCTGGTTGCCATCTTTGCCTTCATCATCAAGAGCGGCTATGGCGCCAATGTCACTGAGATGATCGCCAACCGCACCATGTATGACAGCTATGGTTCCACCCTCTACAACGGTGGTATCAGCCTGTACATGCTGTCTGCCGGCATGGCTCTGTCTGTTCTGCCCTGCTTCGAGCCTGTCCAGACTCGTAAGGACGTCACCAAGACCTGCCTGTTCAACCTGCTGTTCGTCAGCGCTTTCATCATGATCGTTACCTTCAACGTGCTGGCCTTCATGCCCGAGTCCGTGCAGGAAGCCATCCCCATGATGTACATCATGAGAACCATGGGCGTTACCTCCTGGATGATGCCCATCTATGTGGTCGTGGTTCTGCTGGCTGTGCTGTCCACTGCTAACGCTATGTGCACCGGTTACGGCCGCCGCTTCATGAACTTCCAGTTCGTCAAGAAGATGAAGGCTAACGACCAGAAGAAGATGATCATCATCAGCCTGCTGATCATCGCTATCTCCAGCGTCGTGTCCATGCTGGGCATCACCAACATCTTCTACACCGGCTTTACCATCATGTCCTACATGAACACTCCCCTGGTTGCTCTGGGCGTTCCTGTGGTTGGCATCTGCAAGCTGGTCCAGATTCGTCGCCGCAAGCTGAGCCTGGCTCGTGGCGCTTTCGAGAACAAGTCCAGCTGGTTCATGTTCGACAAGCAGGCACAGTAATCAAATTACTTTACTCCGCACCGCCGCAGCCGATGATTCGGCTGTGGCAGTGACGGACCCTTTGACGGACCTGCTTACGAGAGGATAAGGAGGATTGTCATGTTGCTGAAAACACGGAAAGTAGGAGCAATGAAAACCAACTGCTATCTGGTGGCCAATTCGGAAACGCTGGATTGTGTTGTGATTGATCCGGGTGCAGAAGTAAACACCATTCTTCAGGCTTTGGATGAAGATCACCTTCAGCTGCGTGCAATTTTACTCACTCATACTCACTTCGATCATTTTGGTGCCATGTGGCCGCTGAGAGACCGGCGTCCCGTCCCCGTTTATGTGAATGAGCGGGATTTGGACCCCATGGTCAACATCGGACCCCAGCGCTTTTGCCCTCCTCCGGACACGCATTTCGTGGACGAGAGGGATGTGATCGAGGAAGCAGGTTTGGATTTCCATGTTCTAGCATGCCCGGGTCATACCCCGGGCAGTGTTGCCTATGTGTGCGGCGATATGCTGTTCTCGGGCGACACACTCTTTCATATGGATTGCGGCCGGTGCGATTTTCCATGCAGCAGCGTGGACGATATGGTGGCTTCTCTGCGTAAATTGCGGGAGCTGCCTGGCGATTATCGACTGTTTCCCGGTCATCTGGAGTCATCGCTATTATCCGTTGAACGGGAGGATAACCCCTTTTTACAGCCGAATCTTCAGTTTTACCAGCCGATAGAGGATGAGGAGGAACCTTGCTTTGGCAAGGCATGACTCCCCAAGCCCCGTTTTAGATCCGAAGCGTTTCAACGCTTTCAAATTTATTTCGATGGAGGTAAATGCACTATGAGAAGTGACAAAATGAAGTCTGGTCCTGACCGCTTCCTGTCCCGCAGCCTCATCGCTGCAGGTGGCCTGAGCGAGGAACAGATTGACAAGCCCCTGATTGGCGTTCTCAACTCTTACACGAACTTCTTCACTGGTCATGCACACCAGAAGTCCGTGGAGCGTGCCGTTATGGACGGCATTCTGATGGGTGGCGGCACCCCTTGCGTGGCTAACACCATCGCTCTGTGCGACGGCATCTGCGAAAATACTCCCGGCATGCGCTATCCTCTGGTCAGCCGTGACGTCATCGCAAACTCCGTGGAAGCATTCTGCGAGTGCCACAGCCTGGACGGCGTTATCTGCATCGGCAGCTGCGACAAGATCGTTCCCGGTATGCTCATGGCTATCATGCGCATGAACATCCCCGCCATCTTCATCTCCGGCGGTATGTCTCTGCCCCCCGAGGAAGGCTATGACACCGGCGAGAACTTCGCTAACATGATGGCCGCCGGCGTCACCGGCACCTACGCCGTCAAGAAGAACCCCTGCGGCCCGAACCCCGGCTGCAACTGCGGCATGGGTACTGCTGTTTCCATGCAGATGATGTCCGAGGTGCTGGGTATTGGTATGCTGGGTAACTCCACGGTTCCCAACTGCTACAACGAGCGCACTTGGATGGCTCAGGCCGCTGGTAAGCGCATTGTGGAAATGGTCCATGAGGACCTGAAGCTCAGCGACATCGTCAGCAAGCAGTCCTTCATTAACTGCCTGCGCATCGACATGATGATGGGCTGCTCCACCAACACTACGCTGCATCTGCCCTCCATCGCTGCTGAAGCAGGCTACAAGATTACTCTGGATGACTTCGCATGGGCCAGCCGCAACACTCCCCAGATTGTGAAGCTGTATCCCAGCATCAGCCCCCATAATGTTCTGGACTTCGGTCGTGCCGGCGGCATGCGCGCAGTCATCAATCAGGCCATTGAGGGCGGCTATGTGGACGGCAGCGTCAAGACTCTGTACGGTCACACTCTGGGCGAGATGGTCGCCGGCGCCAAGGCGCTCAACACGGAGATCATCCATCCCTTCGACCAGCCCTACACCGAGGAGGGTGGTCTGGCCATTCTGTACGGCAACCTGGCTCCCGAGGGCTGCGTCATCAAGACTGGCGGCGTTCTGCCTGAGATGCTGGAGCACACCGGTCGCGCCATGGTCTATGACAGCGAGCATGAGTGCTATGAGGGCATGATGCGCGGCGAGGTCCAGGCCGGTGACTGCGTGGTTATCCGTTACGAAGGCCCCGTGGCTGGCCCCGGTATGCGTGAGATGCTCACCATCACCCACTGCATCCGTGCTCTGGGTCTGGACCGCAGCGTGTCTCTGATTACCGATGGTCGCTTCTCCGGCGGCTCTGTGGGCGGCGTCATTGGCCATGTCTGCCCCGAGGCTTGCAAGGGCGGCCTGATTGGTCTGGTGGAGAGCGGAGATACCATCTCTTACAGCATCCCCAATGGCACGATCGAGCTGCAGGTCAGCGACGAGGTCCTGGCTGAGCGCCGTGCTAAGTGGGTTTGCCCGCCTCCCCGTGTCCGCACCGGTCTGCTGGCACAGTATGCCGCTCTGGCACTGCCTGCTACTCAGGGCGCCAGAATGTGCGGTGATCCTTCTTCTCTGGATGATCTGGATCCCATCCGCGGTTAACTGATAAATAGCCATTTGAAGAACAGCGGGGCAATCTTCTATGATGTAGATTGCCCCGCTGATTCTCCATGTGGCATTCGACGAGTCTATTGACATTTCAACAGGAGGAATCTTGTATGAGACTATCCAATAAAGTTGCCATTATTACTGGCGGTACCCGAGGTATCGGCTATGCCATCGCAGAGGCCTTTTTGCGGGAAGGCGCCGCTGTCGTCATCACCGGCAGCCGTCAGGAGACTGCGGAGCGTGCTGCGCAGCAGCTTCGGGACGCCATGCCGGAAGCCCGTGTGTCTGGCATCTGGCCGGATCTGGGCAGCCTCGCCTCCGTCCGTGAGGCATTTCAGAGCGTGGTCGAGACCTATGGCCGCATCGACATTCTGGTGAATAACGCCGGCGTGTCTGAGGCCACTGCCTTTGAAAACTACACCGAGGAGATCTTTGACCGGGTCATGGACATCAATGTGAAGGGCATCTTCACCGCTTCCAAGGCCGCCACGGAGTATATGATCCCTCAGGGAAGCGGCGTCATTCTGAACACCTCCTCCATGGTCAGCTTCGGCGGCGCCGGTGCCGGTATTGCTTACCCCACCTCCAAATACGCCGTCAACGGCTTCACCGTCACTCTGGCTCGGGAGCTGGGCCCCAAGGGTATCCGAGTCAACGCCGTGGCTCCCGGCATCACGGAGACGGATATGATCCGTGCCCTGCCCAAGGAGCTGATGGAGCCGAAAATCGGCAGAATCCCGCTGCGCCGCTTCGGACAGCCGGAGGAGATCGCCAACGCATTTGTGTTCCTGGCATCTGACGAAGGTTCCTACATCACCGGCGAAGTGCTGCGTGTGGACGGCCTGTCCAGCAACTAATCCCGCCTGACCCGCCATTCGGAAGTGCGGAAAACAGCTTTTCGCTAAATCGAATCTCTGTGTGCGTCTCTTGGGCGTGAATATGACAGAAAAGCGCTGAAATCCTAGGATTTCAGCGCTTTTCTGTTTCTTGAATGCGTTTGACCTGCGAAGGCTTGCGTGCCGACACGAAAACGGCGGGTTTTGCCTCTCTGATGGGCTGTGCGCTGCGTACAGAGGCAACACGGCTCCGGCATGGGTGAACACCCACAGAACAAGAACGCCGCAGGAACGGGCGTGTAGTGCATATGAGAGCGTATTCCTTAAAATGGAAGGGAAAGCCTTGCGGCTTTGTTCTGACCGAGGGCGATCCGATAGAAGGTGCTATCGTTCCAACACAGCGCAGCGTGCCATTTGTGCTTGTATTCAGTCAGACCGGGCTGCGGCTCAAGAGGGAGCGGCCGTGGAAAAGAAACAAAGCAGGTCCCGGAGACGGAAGGGACGCTGCTCTGTGGAAAAATGCCGACCGGCGTGGGTTTCCGGCAAGGGAAAGGGGCACTTTGGCGAAAAAACAAAAAGAAAAAGCAGCTTTCTTTCGAAAGCTGCTTTTTTGGTGGACGATACAGGATTCGAACCTGTGACCTTCCGCACGTCAAGCGGATGCTCTAGCCAGCTGAGCTAATCGTCCGGCAACAGTGATTATTATAGCGGCTGAAAGCGAAAATGTCAACAACTTTTTTACAAAAAGTGAAAAATTTTTCAAAAAGGAACGCCCCGTGCGAGGCACGGGGCGAAAGGCTTGCAGTTGCTTACTTCTTGGAATCGGAAGCGGCGTTGATGGTGTCCACCGCAGCCAGAGTCTGCTGCAGCTGACCCAGCTTCTCATAGAAGGAATCCAGATTCAGATCGGGCATCTCGCACTCGGCTCCGAAATCCTTGGTCCACTGGGCGATGAGCGCATCGTAGGTGGAGCGGACATATTCATCCGTCACCACGGAGCTGATGTCAGCACGGTTCTCCGGCTCACGCAGCAGGATGAAGTAGCCGAAGTCGGTCTCGCCGGTCATGCCCAGCTGACCGGGCTCCAGCTTCATGATGCCGTCATAGAAGCCGTCCACCAAGCTGTCGGTGTTGGTATAATGCTGCACCTCGCCGGCGGTGTAGCCGCTCTTGTCGTGAGCGGTCTGCTGTTCGGTGAAGGCATTGCTCAGCTCCTCGCCGCTGAGGGCGGAGAGTTCTGCCATCACAGCGTCGGCCTGTGCCTTCATGTCGGCCTTGCCGGCGTCGTCCAGATCGGCGGTGGGGAACAGGATGCAGCGAGCCCAGCAGACGCCGTTTTCCTTGATGTAATCGTCGGTGTAGTCGTTGATGGTGGCCTCAGTGGGAGCCTGCGTGCCGCCCTCACCGAACAGGCTGTCCTGCAAGGTGTTGTAGTAGTAGAAGTCGGTAATGAGGGACTCGTAATCCTGAGCGGTGGTGGCGTAGTACATCATGGAGTGCTGATAGAAGTCCTCACCATGGGTGCGAATCCACTCCACCTTCTCGTCCTCGGAGAAGTCCTTCTCGTCGATCAGACCGGCCTGCACATAGGCGTTCCAGCGATCCTCGCCGTAGAAATTGACATTGTCCTCATAGAGCTTTGCTACCAGAGCGGCGTCCTCCTCGGACAGCTCCACACCGGTGTCGTGGGCCTGCTGAGCCGCCACAGCGTAGCTGAGGGCGGTGTCCATGCCGAACTGATAGAGGGATTCACCCACGGTGGTGTCGTCGTCCATGGGATCGGACATATTCAGGGTGAAGCCGAAGTAGTTGGTGTAGTAGTAGGTCATGTTGTACTGCTGATAAGCGATCCAGTACAGCGCCTCACCGGCGGTGATCTCACGGTCGCCCACATGGCCCACCACGGAGTCCTTGGTGTAAGCGCCGTCGGTGAGGTACTTCACCACATCCTCCAGAGCGGCAGGGTCGAGGGTGGCGTCCGTGGGAACGCTGGAGGCGGAGCCGCCTTCGGGAGCGGAGCTGGAGCTATTGCCGGAACCGCCGCAGCCGGCCAGCACCAGCATCAGTGCCAGCACCAAGGCGATCAATCGGGTTTTCTTCATGTAAAAATCTCCTTTTATGCGAAAGGTTTTGTTTCTTGCACGGGAACTTTGCCATTATATCAGGTTCTGGGGAAAAGTACAAACGAAACCAGTCGATTTTTTAACCGTTTTCCAATTCCAGATAGGTTTCCACCAGCCGGCGGCCCATACTCAGTACATCCTCGCCGGGCTTCAGCCGCACGGAGAGCAGGGGCTTGTCGCCGGGGGAGAAGAGGATGCGTCCCTTGAACCGGGGAGCGGCGGTGAGGGCGGAAATCTTCCGCAGGTCGAAGTCCGTCATAGTGAAGGACAGCACCAGCCCCTTCTGGCTGATGTCAGTAAAGCCGCACAGAGCCGCCCGGGCACGGAGCAGAGCGATGGAAATGAGGTTGTTGACAGCTCTGGGGGGATCGCCGTAGCGGTCCACCAGTTCGTCCACCACATCGTCGGCGTCCTCCTCGGTGCGGATGCGGGCAATGCGGCGGTAGAGGTCCATGCGCTGCTCGGGAGAGGCCACATACCGCTCGGGGATGTTGGCGGAAACCGCCAAATCTGCCGCCACCGATTCGGTGCGCTGCACGGGTTCGCCCCGTTCCTCCAGCACTGCCTCTTCCAGCAGCTTCAAATAGAGGTCATAGCCTACGCTGGTGAGGAAGCCGGACTGCTCAGGGCCGAGAATGTTGCCCGCGCCCCGGATTTCCAAATCCCGCATGGCAATTTTGAAGCCGGAGCCGAACTCAGCGAACTCCCGAATGGCGGACAGCCGCTTTTCTGCCACTTCCGTCAGCACCTTGCCCCGGCGGTAGCAGAGATAGGCGTAAGCCCGTCGGGAGGAACGGCCTACACGGCCTCGAAGCTGATGAAGCTGGGCCAGACCCATGTGGTCGGCGTCCTCGATGATGAGGGTGTTGGCGTTGGCGATGTCGATGCCGGTTTCGATGATGGTGGTGCAGACCAAGACCTGAATCTCGCCGTCCACCATCCGTTCCATGACCCGGGCCAGTGCGTCTTGGGTCATTTTGCCGTGTCCCACGCCCACGGTGACATCCTCGCCCAGCATCCCTTGCAGGAAGGCGGCGGTTTTCTCGATGGTGTCCACCCGGTTGTGGAGGTAGAATACCTGACCGCCACGGCCGATTTCCCGTCGGATGGCATCGCCCAGCACCGACCAGTCATGTTCCAGCACATAGGTCTGGACCGGCAGACGGTCCATGGGGGGCTCTTCCAGCGTGGACATATCCCGGATGCCGCTGAGGGCCATGTTCAGGGTACGGGGAATGGGGGTTGCGGACAGGGTAAGCACATCCACCTGACGGCTGATTTCCTTCAGCCGTTCCTTGTGGGTGACGCCGAAGCGCTGCTCCTCGTCCACCACCAGCAGACCGAGGTTTTTGAACACCACATCCTTCTGGAGCAGACGGTGGGTGCCAATCAGCACATCAATGAAGCCGCCTTCCAAGTCTGCCAGCAGCTGCTTGAGGTGCTTTCCGGTCTGGAATCGGCTGACCACCGCAATGCGGACGGGATACCCCTCGAAGCGGCGCAGGGCGGTCTGGTAGTGCTGGTTGGCCAGCACGGTGGTGGGCACCAGAATGGCGGCCTGCTTGCCTTCCAGCACGCACTTCATCACCGCCCGGAGGGCGACTTCCGTCTTGCCGTAGCCCACATCGCCGCAGAGCAGGCGGTCCATGGGAATGGGGCGTTCCATGTCTGCCTTGATTTCGGCCACGCAGCGGAGCTGGTCGCCGGTTTCTTCATATTCAAATTTGTCTTCAAATTCCTTCTGCCACGGGTCGTCTGGGTGGAAGGCGTAGCCGGGCTGGCGCTGACGCTGGGCGTAGAGCTGAATCAGCCCCTTAGCCAGCTCCTTGGTGGCCTTTTTCGTTTTGGCCTTGGCCTTGGCCCAGTCGGTGCCGCCCAGTTTGCTCAGCTTGGTGCGGCTTTCTCCGGTGTCATCCATACCGGCGCCGATGTATTTGCTGATGAGGTCCAGCTGGGTGGCCGGCACATAGAGGGTGTCGGCTCCGGCGTAGGCGATTTTGATGTAATCCTTCTCCACGCCGTCCATCTTCATGGTGGTCATCTCCACGAAGCGGCCCACACCGTGCTGCTCGTGGACGACCAAGTCGCCGGGAGACAGGTCAGTGAAGGATTGAAGCTTTTGTCGGTTGGACGCCGCCTGCTTCTTGGGACTTCTGGCCCGTTTGGCGGCGGGATTGGCAGCGCTGCCCTCGGTGAGGATGACGGTTCCGCCCCATTCCACACCGGCGCTCAGTCCGCCCACGGACAGAACGATTTGACCGGGCTGAGGCAGAGCGGCAAGGTCAAAGTCCAGCGTACACACCACACCCTGCTCCCGAAGCATATCGCTGAGGGTCTTGCACTGACCTCGGGTGGAGCAGAGGACGATGGTGGACAGTCCCTGCTTCTGGTAGTGAATCAGGTCGGTGATGGCGGTTTCCAGACTGGTGCCGAAGCTGGGCAGCTGCTTGCAGGGGATGCTCAGGGTGGAGTGAGGTGCGGCAGGGTACTGGCTGATAAGGAAACTGTCCAGATACACCACCGGGAACTCCCGGCCCAAGTGATTGCAGAGAGGCTCAAAGTCCGCCGACCAAGGGTGGTTGTCGTTCCAGAGCAGACCGGACTCCAGCAGAGCCGCCAGATCCTCGTCCTGACGCCAGCGGTAGTTTTTGGCGCTTTCCGCAATCCGGGGGGAGTCGCAGAACAACAGGATGCTGTCCGGGGACAGGTAGTCTGCACCGCAGGCGAACTGGGGATAAATCAGGTCCAGATACCGGTCGGCGGCGGCAAAGGTGCCCAGCTGGGCAAAGGACTGAGCGTCGGCGTCCAGCGTCTGCATCAGGGTGGCGTAGGCCGGCAGCTTTCTCCGGCGGTTGGCCTGCTCCACCTTGTCCTTGCGGCGGTCGATCTCGCCCGCCAGCCCCAGCAGACCGCCCTGCGCCATGCGGGGCAGAGTCTCGGCAGCCGGCAGCAGCTCGGCACGGTTGATGTTCTCGATGCGGCGCTGGGTGGCAGGGTCAAACACGCCCATGCTGTCCACCTCGTCGCCCCAGAACTCGGCTCGGACCGGGTTGGCGGCGCCGGGGGAGAAAAAGTCCAGAATGCCGCCTCGGACGGCGAACTGACCGGGGCCTTCCACCTGCTCACACCGGGTATATCCGGCATTGGCCAGCTGCTCGCAGAGCTGGTTGAGGTCCTTCAAATCGCCGGGAGCGAGGGAGAAGGCCGACTTTTCCAGAATTTCAGGGGGCATGGTGCGCTGCAGGAAACCTTCGACGGTGGCGACCACCACCGGGGCTTTGCCCTGCTGCATGGCACGCAGCACCCCGATGCGGCGGTGCTCCCACTGGTGGGACACGGAGGCGGCGTCGTGGAAGGTGAATTCCCGTCCCGGCAGCTGGGGAATGGGCTGTTCCAACAGGGCGGACAGGTCCCGGGTCAGCCGGGCGGACTCCACCTCGTCGGCGCAGAGGATGACAAGCGGACGCTCGGTTTCAGCGGCAATGCCGGCAGCCAGAAAGGCTCGGTGGACGCTGCTCAGACCGCTGGCAGCAATGGGACAGCGTCCGGCGTCGATGCGCAGGAGCAAATCTTGGAATTCCGGCAGACGATGCAGGGTTTGCAGAAGCGGATGCATAGAAATCACCTTCCGTCAAGATAAAAGAGTGGTAAATAATGGAAATTATAGGGCGAAAAACACCCGGAGGCCCATAGGACCTCAGGGGTGATTGAATTCGTTTTTTCGGTGGGTACTCAGCCGTTATAGCGACTCATGGCCCGGTCGAGTCCCTGAGAAAAGGCACATTCCAGTGCGTCCAGTGCCCGATCCACCGTGCGGTCGATGACGGCACGGTCTTCCTTGGGGAATTTGCCCAGTACCCAGTCGGCAAGGTCATAGTCCGGGTGGGGCTTTTCGCCCACGCCGATTTTCAGGCGGGGGAACTGGTCGGAGTGGAGCTGCCCGATGATGGAGCGCAGGCCGTTGTGGCCGCCGGCGGTGCCGGACTTGCGCAGGCGCAGCTTGCCTACCGGCAGGGACACATCGTCGCAGACCACCAGCACACGCTCCGGGGGGAGTTTGTAGAACTGGCAGGCCTCACGAACGGCTTCGCCGGAGAGGTTCATATAGGTGGTGGGCTTCATCACCAGCACCTTGGCACCGCCGTACTCCACCGTGGCGGTGAGCGCCTTAAATTTCAGCCGCTGGATGGGGGTGTGGAGCTTTTCCCCCAGAGCGTCGGCGGTCTGAAAGCCTACATTGTGGCGGGTATTCTCGTATTTGTCGCCGGGATTGCCCAGACAAACCAGAATCCAGTCCAGAGAGGCGCTTTTTCCTTTGTTTCCGAAGAGATTGACGACCATATGGAATCACCTGACACAAAAATTTGGGTAGCACACAAAGGGGTACTGCGGCGGCAGTACCCCTTTCGGATGCATGATAGAAACTGTTCTTACTGGAACAGAGGGGAGACGGAAGTCTCGTTGAAGATGCGGCTGATGGCCTCGGCAAAGACGTCGGCCACGTTCACATACTTGATCTTCTCGCAGGCGAGGGCAGCCTCGTTGGCGGGAATGGTGTTCAGGAAGAACACCTCGTTGATGCAGCTCTTGGCGATGCGCTCCACAGCGGGGCCGGAGAGGACACCGTGAGAAGCAGCGGCGACAACATCCTTTGCACCACCGATGGAGACCAGAGCCTCAGCGGCGTGGCAGAGGGATCCGCCGGTATCCACCATGTCGTCCAGCAGGATGACGTGCTTGCCCTCAACATTACCGATGATGTTCATGACCTCGGAGGAGTTGGCCTTCTGGCGGCGCTTATCCACGATTGCCATGGGGACATGGAGCTTCTGAGCGAAGGCACGGACACGGGCCACGCTGCCCACGTCGGGGGAGACGACCATCACATCGTCCATCACATCGGCGAACTTGTTGGTGAAGTAGTCCACGAACAGGGGAGCGCCCAGCAGGTTATCCACGGGGATGTCGAAGAAGCCCTGAATCTGGTTGGCGTGCAGGTCCATGGTCAGGACACGGTCAGCGCCGGCCTGAGTGATCAGGTTAGCGACCAGCTTAGCGGAGATGGGATCACGGGGCTTGGTCTTGCGGTCCTGACGAGCATAGCCGAAGTAGGGGATCACAGCGGTGATACGGCCGGCAGAGGCGCGCTTCAGGGCGTCGATCATGATCAGCAGATCCATCAGGTTGTCGTTGACGGGGATGCAGGTGGACTGGATGACGAACACATCGCTGCCACGGACGGTCTCGTAGATGGAGACAGAGCTCTCACCGTCGGAGAAGGTCTTGACCTCGGAGCTGCCCAGAGGCAGACCCAGCTTTTCGCAGATCGCCTGAGCCAGTTCGGGGTTGGAGTTGCCACAGAAGATTTTAATGTCTTTGCCGTGGGAAATCATGGTGATAATCCTTCTTTCTCAGTAAATACAGTAATTGTTTCTATCTATCACAGCGGCTTCCGGCCGCTAAGACGCAAAGGGAAATCAGTTCTTTTTCTTTTTGGCCCGGTGGCGCTGAACCCAGCCCTCCACATGGACCTGACGGGCACGGGCGATGGCCAGTGTGTCGGCGGGCACGGTGTCGGTGATGGTGCTGCCGGCGGCGGTGTACGCCCCGTTCTCCAGCGTGACCGGAGCCACCAGACTGGAATTACAGCCCACAAACACATCGTCGCCCACGGTGGTGCGGCTTTTGACATTGCCGTCGTAGTTGCAGGTGATGCTGCCGCAGCCGAAGTTGCAGCGCTTGCCCACATCGCTGTCGCCCACATAGATGAGGTGAGGCAGCTTGGTGCCCTCGCCGATGACGGCGTTCTTGACTTCCACGAAGTCACCCACCTTGCAGCCGTCTGCCACCCGGGTGCCGGGACGGACATAGGCAAAGGGGCCGATATTGACATGACAGCCGAATTCGGCTTCGTTGAGCTGGCTGGAATTGACCACACAGCCCTCTCCCAGCGTGCAGTCCCGAATCATCGTGTCGGGGCCGATCTCGCAGTTGGGGCCGATGTGGGTGTTGCCGCGCAGAACGACATTGGGCAGCAGCACCGTGCCAGGCGCCACCGTGACGGTGGGGTCCAGATAGATGCTCTGGGGGTCAAAGACCCGCACACCCTGCTGGCTGAGCAGCTCCGCACGCTCCAGCCGACCCAGATACTGGGCGGAATCAAAGCTGGCGGAATCGGACAGGGGAATAGCGAAGGGAGATTCGTCCATCAGAGGGGCAAACTCCTCGCCCTGCTCCAGATCGGCACAGCCGTGGATTGCGTGGGCAGGGATACGGTATACGCCGATGGGTTCGTCCTCCTGAGGGAGAACGGGCAGCTGAGTCAGCAGTGCCGCACCGGCCACACTGAGCCACACCGGCTCGGTGATGGAAATGACATCGTCCTCACCCTCAGCGGCAAAGGCAGCCACAGCCGCATCCACGCCGGGATCGTCCAGACAGCAGACCTTGGTTCCCTCCGGGAAGCAGGCGGCAGCCTCAGCAAGGCAGTCCTTCCGGGTGAGCAAGAAAAAACGCTCCACACCGGCTTCCTGCAGTGCGCGAACCAGCCATGCGGCGGCCGGGGAAAAGAGCAGGGGACGAAGCAAGAGCGGTAAGGAATCAGCATGATCGTCAGAAGGGGCGATCCGTATAATAGCACGGGAAGAAGTCACAAAGGTCACGCCTTTCCAATCAAGATTACATTCCTATGATATTATAACAGACCCAAACAGGAAAAGCATTAAAAAAGATAAATTTTTTGATGTTTGGAGAAGTTGACGATTCCCACCGACTTCAATCGGATATTTTTGAAAAAATAATGAGAAAAAGCGAAATATTTTTGGAAAAAAGAAGAAAAAAGACAAACGGAAACCGCCGGCGGACCGCTTTGGCGGTCGGTCGGCGGTTGGGAGGCTTACAAAAAGCAAATGACGCTCCAAATCAAGCTGGCGCACAGGGCACCCAGAGCAGTCCATTTCACGGGGGAGGGAATGCGCTCCCGAGGGGAGGGAGCCTTCACCCGGCGGAGATACCCGGCGGCAACCTGCCGTGCCTCGGAGAGCACCTGCTCGTCGGTGACGCCCTCCTGATGGAGCACATCCTCCCGCAGAAAAAAGACAGCCTGTTCAAAAAAACGCGGGTCGGGGGCACGCACCACGATCACCCGTTTGGAGATCCCTTTCACCATAGGAAACCACTTCCTTTCCGAACACAGTATGCGCCTGAAACGGGTGAATTATAACCGTCTGCGTCAAACGGCGGTGATGCCCGGTGCCCCAATGCACAAAACAATGGCGGTTCGGTCGTCGGAGACGGCCTCTTCCGCCCCCAGCAGGGTGGCAGCCAGCTCCCGGGGAGAGTCTCCGTGCCAGTGGCGAATGGCGTCCCGGATGGCGGCGTCGTCGCTGCCGTCGGTGACTCCGTCGCTGACCAGCACCGCCAAATCCCCCGGCCGCAGGCGGAACCGGGTGAGGTCTGGGGTCGGGTCGGTGTTCAGACCGGCGGGCAGTGTGCCGGAGGTGAACCGGCTCACCACACCGTCCCGGCGGAGGTAGGTGGGGGCGGCGCCCAGCTTGTACAGGCAGCCCTCGCCGCTTTGCAGATCTATCCGCAGCAGGTCAATGGTGGTAAAGGTGCCCGAGCTTTCCCAGCGCAGGGCCAGGGCTCCGGCTACGGTGGAGAGGGAGACCTCCGGGGAAATTCCGGCGGAGAGGAACTGCTCCAGCAGGTGATAGGCAAACCGGCTGTCCCGGGCGGCGTCCGGGCCGGTGCCCATGCCGTCGCACAGCACCACCCAGAGGGCGTCATCCCCGTCCCGGAACCAGCCTCCGGCGTCCCCGCTGACGCTCTGCCCCGGCCGCTTTCCGGCAGCCACTCCGGCAAGGGCGGTGAGCGAGGGCGTCGATACGGCGGCGACCGCTTTCGGCTCCAGCGACAGGGCGCAATCCCCCAGCAGATGCCCCATCCCCTCGTACTGACGGCACCGGGCGGAGCGGGAGTCCTTCAGCCGCAGCTGATAGCGCTGCCGGGTCCGGGCGGCGGCGTACTGCTCGTTGACCTCGTTGACCAGCTCGTTGATCCGGGCGCACCGGGCGGCAAATTCCGTGGGGTAGTCCCCGGGGTCACTCCGTCCCCGGCGCACCATGGCGTCCATAGCCGGCTGAAGCTGGGCACGCATCCCGGCCTTGTCCCGTTTCCAGCAGGCTGAGCCGAAGGCACAGCCCCGGCAGACCCGCTGGGAGGCACGGAGATAGAGGGGGAAGGGGTCGATGCTTGGCTCTTCAGAGGTGTCCAGATCGGCGGACAGCTGCTGATAGAGCCGGTGGAATGCGTCAGCCTGTCCCCGAAGCCGCTGCTGAATGGAAGCGATGGCGGCGGAAGGGATGCTCCCGGAGGGCTGGGTTGGCTTTGACGGGGGAGCGGAGGACTTCAAATGCTTCGGCATCCGCCCTTCCAGCCGATCCAGCAGCGAAGTGGGGAGGGATATATACAGTCCGCAGCCCAGCAGACCGTCCAGCAGCGGGGTGAGCGATCCGGACACGGAGAAATTCCATAGGGACACGGCGGTGTAGCCGACAAAAAACAGCCCCAGCCGGGTGTGGCGATGATTTTTGCCGCAGCGTCCGGACAAAAGGCTGCCCATGGCAAGGGATGCACCGCAGCCGCAGCCGCCCCCGGCAGACAGATCGAGAAACAGCCCCAGTCCCAGCGGAGCCCCCACCGAAGCTGCCCCCGGCAGCACGCCGCTGAGCCAGATGGCTGCGGTGCAGGCGGCGATCCGACCAAGTCCGATGCCGAAGGGCAGAGGGATTCGTTCCAGTGCAATCAGCACGCCTCCGGCGAGGGTGAGCCAGGAAAGGCCCAGCAGCAGCGGAGCGTCCTCCTCTCTGGCCTGCACGGCGAAGAGCCGTCCGGTGACAAAGACCAGCAGCAGCTCGGAACAGTAGCAGATCACTCGGGTGGGGGTCCAGCCCTCCTCCGCCAGATACACAAACCCGGTGAGTCCGGCCATAAGGGCGGCACTGAAGGGCATAAAGTATCGGGTGGCGAAAATCCGCAGGTCATAAAAGGCAAAGGCCACGGCGTAGACCAGAATGGCGGTGGCAAGGTAGCGGAAGGCGTCGGGCAGGGGCTTTGAGATGAGAAAGCCCAGACCGCAGCCAATCAGCGAGAAGAAGCCGCCGGCTCCGGCGCCTGCGGCGGAGAGGTAGCCCAGCGCAAAGGGGGAGTATCCCCCTAAAATCTCTCCGGCTGCCAGTGCCGCCGAGAGAAAGAACCGCACCGCACACTCTCCGGCCAGCTCCAGCCAAGGCTGCTGCAAGACCAGCGCACCCCGGGACCCGGGTGGTCTGGGATGCTGTTTTGTTTCCATATTGTTTCCTCCTTCGTATGGGAATGTATCCCCAGTATAGGAGGGAAGGAGCGCAGAAGGGGTCGGGAAATATAAAGATAGACCCAGTTTCGGGACAATACTTGAGCGGAGACGGAAAAAATGATAAAATACTTTGAAATTCTCGTATCTTCGGAGGAACCGCTATGCAAATCGGCAATGTTCATATCGAATCCAAACTGGCCTTGGCTCCTATGGCAGGGGTGACGGATCTGGCGTTCCGCACCATCTGCCGGGAACAGGGGGCCGGCTATACCTATACCGAAATGGTGAGCGCCAAGGCGCTCTGCTTTCAGGACAGCAAGACCATTCAAATCATGGAGCTGGGCGAGGGAGAGCACCCGGTAGCGGTGCAGATTTTCGGCAGCGACCCGGAGTGTATGGCTATGGCGTCGGAAAAGGTGGTGCGTCTGGTGAATCCGGACATCATCGACATCAATATGGGCTGCCCGGTGCCGAAGGTCGCCACCCACGGCGACGGCAGCGGTCTGATGCGGACTCCGGAGCTTGCTGCGGACATCGTCCGTCGGGTGAAGGCCGCCTGCGGCAAGCCGGTGACGGTGAAAATCCGCAAGGGCTGGGACAAGGGCTGTGTCAACGCCGTGGAGTTTGCTCAGGCCATGGAGGCCGCCGGAGCGGATGCCATCGCTGTCCACGGCCGCACCCGGACGCAGATGTATGCCGGTAAGGCGGATTGGGACATCATCCGTCGGGTGAAGCAGACGGTTTCCATCCCGGTGATCGCCAACGGCGATGTGGCCTGCGGTGAGGACGCCGCCCACATCCTCCACTATACCGGCTGCGATATGGCTATGATTGGCCGTGCCACCTTCGGAAATCCTTGGATTTTCCGTCAGGCCGCCGCCGCCATCGCCGGGGAACCCATTCCGCCCCTGCCGTCGCTGGAGGAGCGGTGCGACACCGCCGTGCGGCAGTTTGAGCTGGCACGGGAGCAGAAGGGGGAGAAGATCGCCTGTTTGGAGGCCAGAAAGCACTACGCATGGTACCTCAAGGGCATTCCCCACACCGCCTACTGGAAGAGTGAAATCTGCAAGATTCAGTCCATGGAGGACATTTACCGGGTGACCCGGGGCATTAAAAACGACTTGGGCGAAGGAAAGTAACCAGACCGAACAAAGGGGGGAGCAGGATGTATACCGCAGACCGCACCGAAGAGCAGGTGCTGGTGATGCGTGCCCAGCGGGGTGAGCAGGACGCCTTCCGTATCCTTGTGGAGCGGTATCAGCAGTATGTCTACGCACTGGCGCTGCGGATGCTCGCCTCGCCGGAGGATGCGGAGGATGCGGCGCAGGAGGCCTTCCTCTCCGCATGGCGCGGCCTGCCTAACTTCCGCATGGATGCCAAGTTTTCCACTTGGCTCTATCGGCTCACCGTCAATGCCGCCACTGACCTGCTCCGCAAGCGAAAAAAGACCCAAGGGCAGGTCAGCATGGAGGAGGAGCCGGTGGCAGCGACTACCGCAGACCCCGCCCCCACCCCGGAAGAAGCGGCAGAGCAGCAGGAGCGGAACGCAGCCTTACAGCAGGCGGTCATGCTCCTTTCCGAGCAGCATCGGACCATTCTGCTGCTCCGGGAGGTGAACGGGCTGGACTATGGGGAGATCGGAGCAGTACTCAAGCTGTCTCCCGGCACGGTTCGGTCCCGCCTGGCCCGGGCAAGACGGGAACTTGCAAAAAAACTTCGGGAACAGGGGAACTATTTCGGAGAAAGTCCGTCCAAGAAAGAAAAGGGAGGTGCGGGTCATGCCGGAATGTGAAGCCTATTGGGAGCGGATCAGCGCCTCACTGGATGACGCCCTCACCCCAGAGGAAGCGGCACGGCTGGAGGAACATCTCAGGCAGTGCCCGGAGTGCCGGGCGCTGGCAGAGCAGCTTCGGGCGGTGGAGCAGGACCTCGGGGAACTGCCCCCGGTGCCGGAGGGCTTTGCCGACCGGGTGATGGAAGGCGTGGCTCAGCAGGAGCAGGTGATTCCCTTCACCGACTGCACCCCCACGGAGTCGGAGACTGCCGCAAAGCACAAGCGCACTCCCGGCTGGCGCAAGCCCATGCTCCGCATCGGAGTGCTGGCGGCCTGCTGCGTGCTGGTCATCGGTGTGGGACGGTTCGTCCTTGGATCGATGCGCTGCGGCAGTGCAGCCACCGGCGCAGGAAACTGCATGGCAGACACCACAGACGCGGCGGCTCCCGCTGAGGATGCCGCCCCGGAGTCCGCAGAGTCTCAGGAGCGGCTCTGGTATCAGGGCAGCGAGTATCGGCCGACCGATACGGTACTGGAGGAACTCCCGGAGGGAGCAGTGCGGATGGGGCCGCTGGCGGAAACGGAGGAACCGGCTTCCGGTCTGGACGGGTGCGATGTGTATGCCGACCCGGAGCAGCCGGACACCGTTTATGTGGAAAACCCCGACGGAGGGTATTCCTGCTGGACGAAAGAATAAAGAAAAGAGAACGGAGCGCATCGGGATTCGATGACTCGAATCAGCAGTGTTTCCCGGCAGTCTGCGCCTGAATATGGCGTTGGTATTGTCCAGCGTATGTTGTCTGACGCCTACACCGAGGCAGCTCAGCTGACCATTGATCCGGCACCGGACACCCTGCTGCGGGTGTTCATGGCTTGGAAACCGCTGGAGCGTGCGGTGGATGTCCCGACCCAGACCCTCACAGCCCCGGAGCGTACCGGGTTCACGGTGGTGGAGTGGGGCGGCTGCCGGGTGAACTGAAACGCCTAACTGAGAATCGTACAAAAAACCGGAGTGTGCCGAAGTTCGGCACACTCCGGTTTTGCGTTTCCGACAGATACGGGGTCAGCGGAACAAGGTCCTGCCAGTGCGGCTCCCTCGCATGACACAAAACAAAACGGGCGTGCAGAAGGTCAGTTTCTGCACGCCCGTTGCTGGATTCAATTACACATTAAACAGGAACTCGATGATGTCGCCGTCCTTGACCACATACTCCTTGCCCTCGGAGCGGTACAGGCCACGGGCCTTTACCTCACTCATCTTGCCGCCGCACTCCATCAGCTCGTCGAAGTTGCACACGCCGGCACGGATGAAGCCGCGCTCGAAGTCGCTGTGAATCTTACCGGCAGCCTGAGGTGCCTTGGTGCCACGCTTGATGGTCCAGGCTCGGCACTCCTTCTTGCCGTCGGTCAGGAAGGAGATGAGGCCCAGCAGAGAGTAGCTGGCCTGAATGAGACGGTCCAGACCGGATTCGGCGATGCCCAGATCCTCCATGAACATGGCACGATCCTCGGCGTCCAGCTCTGCCAGCTCTTCCTCGGTCTTAGCGCAGATGGGCAGCACCTGAGCGCCCTCCACCTCAGCACGGGCCTTCACGATCTGGTAATAGGGGTTGGCCTCGGGGTCAGCCACGCCGTCGTCATCCATGTTGCAGGCGTAGATGATGGGCTTGGCGGACAGCAGACCCATTTCCTTCCGGGCCAAATTCTGGCTGTCATCGCTGTCATCAAACTCGAAGGTACGGGCGCTCTTGCCCTCACCCAGATGCTCGCACAGAGGCTCCAGCCAGCGCAGCTCGGCACCGGCGGCCTTGTTGCCGCTCTTTGCAGTCTTGGCGATGCGGGCGATGCGGTTCTGCACCATCTCCAGATCGGCCAGCACCAGCTCGGTGTCAATGCACTCGATGTCGCCATCGGGATCGACGGCCACGGGCTTGGTGGCGTCCTCCACCACATGGATGATGTTGTCATCGTCGAAGCAGCGAACCACATGGACGATGGCGTCACACTCCCGGATGTGGCCCAGGAACTTGTTGCCCAGACCGGCGCCCTGGCTTGCGCCCTTCACCAGACCGGCGATGTCGACGAACTCCACCACGGCAGGGGTGCGCTTGTCGGGGTTCCAGATCTCGCACAGCTGATCCAGACGGGCGTCCGGCACCGGCACGATGCCGCTGTTGGGCTCGATGGTGCAGAAGGGGTAGTTAGCCGCCTGAGCGTTCTTCGTGGAGGTGATTGCATTGAACAGGGTGCTCTTGCCCACATTGGGCAGACCCACAATACCTAATTTCATATCTATTTACGCATCCTTTCGCCGCATTTGGGAAACGGCGTTATTTTTCAGCCTATATTATAGCGTGACCGTGAACGATTGGCAATAGATTCGGCACATCTTCGCCGAAAACCGTCCCAAAGCCGGGAAACGCCGTCGGAACAGCGAGCAAAAATCCTGTCATGAACGGAAAAACGGCGCATAGGATAAAAAAGCAACCAATGGAGGTGAAGGATGTGCAGAAAAAGCCACGCAAAAAGGCCCGTCGGGGACGGCTGGTGCCCTTGGCGGCAGGAGTGCTCCTGCTGGGAACGCTGTACCGGGGCGGCATCCCTCTGCCTCAGGAGGGAGTTCATTCCAAGGATGTCATTGCCCGGACTCTGCTGGAAACCGAGCTGGGTGTGGTCTGGAAGGACGAGCCTCAGGAAGAGGAGAGCGGCACCGGGCTGACCCTGCCGCCGGTCGAGGGGGATGAAACCGAAGAGGTCTTTCTGCCGGCCGCAGACAGCAGCTGTGATCCGCCGCCAACAGAAGCACACTCTGCCGAGCCGGAGGATGGGGGCGATGCGGTGGAGCGCACCATGACTGCCAGCGGAAAAACCTTGTTGGGGACGGTGGAGGTCAACAACAGCACCGACCATCTGTCGGTGGACACCGAAGCCATTGCCAACTCGGTGCTGGGGAAAACTCTGCGTCCGGCCTCGGAGGGACCTCAGATTCTCATTATGCACACCCATGCCACCGAAGCCTATACCATGGCCGGGGAGGACTACTACACCGAAACCGACTACGCCCGGACGGATGACCCCAACTACAATGTCATTCGGGTGGGCAATGAAATTCAGGGTATTTTGGAGGAGATGGGTTTTTCCGTGCTCCACGATACCACCCTCTACGATTACCCCAGCTACACCGGCTCCTACACCCGTTCCCTGCAGGGCGTGCGCTCCATTCTGGAGCAGAACCCCACCATCGGGGTGGTGCTGGATGTCCACCGGGATGCCCTCATTGCGGAGAACGGCACGGTGTACAAGGCGGTCACGGAGGTGGAAGGGGAAAAGACGGCGCAGGTCATGCTGGTGATCGGCACCAACGACGGCGGACTCGACCACCCCAACTGGCAGAGCAACCTGAATGTAGCCGCCCACATCCAGCAGGGGATGACGGCGGTGGAACCCACGCTGGCTCGCCCCATCAACCTGCGCTCCCAGCGGTTCAATCAGCATCTGACCCCGGCCTCCATGATCGTGGAGGTGGGAACCAGCGGCAATACTTTACAGGAAGCCCTCCGGGGAGCCGCTCATTTTGCCCGATGTGCGGGCGAAGTGTACAAAACGATGGTGGCAGAATGATACAATGTGCAAAAAAATCGTTCTAAATGGAAAGGAACTTGACACTTCGCACAAACTTCTGTAAAATACATACGGATACTTTTGGGGAACTGCGGTTCTTCCTTTGATATAGATCGTTCAATTATCATTCGATTCCAGTCATGGATATTTACTGAGAGCTTGTCTCTGATATGGTCGTTTGCAACTGAATCATCGTCACAGGAGCGCCCTTTTTGGGCCTTTTTCCCATTCGTTCTTGGCACTTTGCAGGAGCTTTTTGTATCCGCAAAGTGCTTTTTTTGTACCCGTTTTCGCAAGAAAATCAACCAATTACAAGGCATAATAAGCCAAACAGAACTCAAATAGGAGGTGTAACATGACTGCTGTTATTTCCGCTGTCATCGCAGGCGTTGTGTGCCTGATCGTTGGCGTTGCAGTGGGTATTCTCTACCGCAAAAACACTGCGGAGAAGGAAATCGGTTCCGCAGAGCAGGAGGCCACCCGCATTGTGAATGTGGCCATCAAGGAAGCAGAGAACAAAAAGCGTGAGATGGTGCTGGAAGCCCATGAATCCATCCAGAAAGAGCGTGTTGTGTTCGACGCCGATGTGAAGGAGCGTCGATCCGATCTGCAGAAGCAGGAGCGCCGCCTTCAGCAGAAGGAGGACAATCTGGACCGCAAGACCGATGTGATGGAGAAGAAGGAAGAAAAACTTCAGTCCAAGCTGGTCGCTGTGGAAAAGACCAAGGAAGAGGTCAAGCAGCTGAAGAAGGCTGAGATGGAGCTGCTGGAGCGCCTGAGCGGACTGACCGCTGAGGAGGCAAAGGCTTACCTCATCCATCAGCTGGCGGACGAGGTTACCCACGAGGAAGCCGTCAAGCTCAAGGAGATTCAGGCCAAGTACAAGGAAGAGGCTGAGACCTACGCCCGGGAGCAGATCGCTCTGGCCATCCAGCGCTGCGCTGCGGACCATGTGGCGGAGACCACCGTTTCCGTCGTGCCGCTGCCCAACGATGAGATGAAGGGCCGCATCATCGGCCGTGAAGGCCGCAACATCCGCACGCTGGAAACCCTGACCGGTGCGGAGCTGATTATCGACGATACCCCGGAGGCCATTACCGTCTCCTGCTTTGATCCCGTTCGCCGGGAGATCACCCGAATTGCTCTGGAGCGCCTGATTACCGACGGCCGCATCCATCCTGCCCGCATTGAGGAAATGGTGGAGAAGGCCAAGCGTGAGGTGGAGGCCACCATCAAGAGCGAGGGCGAGCGTGCCGTTCTGGAGACCAATGTCCACGGACTGCATCCGGAACTGGTCAAGCTGCTGGGCCGTCAGCACTACCGTACCAGCTATGGTCAGAATGTGCTGAGCCACTCCATCGAGGTGTCCCATCTGGCCGGTCTGCTGGCCGCAGAGCTGGGTGCAGATGTCACCATGGCAAAGCGTGCCGGTCTGCTGCATGACTTGGGCAAGAGCGTGGACCATGAGATCGAGGGCAGCCATGTTCAGATCGGTGTGGATCTGGCTCGCCGCTACAAGGAGAGCGAAGAGGTGGTGCACGCCATCGCCGCTCACCACAACGACATCGAGCCCCAGACCATCGTGGCCTGCCTGGTGCAGGCAGCCGACGCAATCTCCGCTGCCCGTCCCGGCGCACGCCGTGAGAATGTGGAGAACTACATCAAGCGTCTGGAGAAGCTGGAGGAGATTTCCACTTCCTTCCGTGGTGTGGAAAAGGCTTACGCCATTCAGGCCGGCCGTGAGGTCCGCATCATGATTAAGCCCGACGAGGTGGACGAGGATCGCATGGCTCTGCTGGCCCGCGAGATCGCCAACAAGATCGAGGAAGAGATGGAGTACCCCGGACAGATCAAGGTCAACCTCATTCGAGAGACCAAGGCTGTGGAGTACGCCAAGTAATCCCAACAAACGCTGCAAACAGGCATCGGAATACTTCCGATGCCTGTTTTTTGCACCCAATCAGGGAACTGAGCGTTGCGATTGCGGCGGAATCAGTGGTATAATGACCGGGATATGTTAGATTCGAGGTAATTTGCTATGGATACAAAAACAAACGGCGTTTTGGGGAAGTGCAGAGCAGGAATTCAGTGCGTTTGGCGCTGGCTGTGTGCCCGACCGGGGCAGAGTGTGCTCTGGGCGTTGTTTTTCCTCACTCCGCTGATCGCCTTTCTGGAAGTGGAACTGCTCAGCGAGAACAACCCCTTCCTCAGCTTGGAGTTTTGGCAGTGGGGCATGAACCTGCTGTGGTACGCCTGCATCCTCACCTTTGCGTGGCTGATTACCGGTCGGAGAAAGGGCAGCATTACCATCACCATGCTGCTGAGCTTCGTTATCGGCATCGCAAATCACTATATTCTGGAGTTCCGGGGACGGGCATTGTTCCCCATTGACCTGCTCAGTCTCCGCACAGCGGCCAATGTAGCGGGTAATTACGACTATTCGCCGGACCTCTTCGTCTGGACGGCTCTTGCGGTGCTGGTGCTGATGCTGGTGCCGCTGGCGTTCCTGCCCAAGGAGCCCAGCCGCTTTGCCGGAAAGCGCTGGATCAAGCGCACCTGCATTGGACTGTGCGCCGGCTGGGTGGTCTACATTCTGGTGTTCTTCTTCTCTGGTCTGCTGCCTGCCTGCGGCGTGTACGCCCAGCAGTGGCGCACCAAGGGCAACGGCTTCCTGCTGAACTTCACCGTGTCCGCCCGGTATATGCGGGTGGAAAAGCCCGACGGCTACTCGGAGAAGAAGGTGCAGGAGCTGATCGACCAGCTGGAGCCCTCCGACGATCTCGCCAACGAGGACGAAGCGGTCACCAACTTCCTCATCGTGATGAACGAGTCCTACGCCGACCTGCTGTCCTACGACAGCCTGACCCTGTCCGGCGACCCCACCCCCTACCTCCACTCCCTGCGGGAAAACACCATTCGGGGCAATATGATTTCCCCGGTGACCGGCGGCGGCACGGCTTCGGTGGAATTTGAGGTGCTGACCGGCAACACCACCGCCTTCCTGCCCAGCGGCACGGTGGCTTACCAGATGTACCTCCGGGACGGCACTTCCTCGCTGGCTCAGACGGCGAGCTCTATGGAGATGCGCACCAGCGCCTATCACCCCTATCTGTCCTCCGGCTGGAACCGCACCAGCGCCTACCCTTGGATGGGCTTTGACAAACAGTACTATCTGGATAATTCCACCGGCAGCGATATGAACACCCAGTACGACGACACGGAGCTGGTCCGGGAGTATGTGTCCGACCGTGCCGACTACCAGCGGCTCTACCAGCTGACTGACGCGGCCCACGCCGCCGGACAGCGGTGCTTTGTCCACAATGTCACGATGCAGAACCACTCCGGCTACAACAAGGCGTGGGGCTCTCTGAAACGGGGCGTCACCCTCCAAGGCAACTTTGTGGGCAAGGGCTACGACAACACCACCAACCAGTATCTGGCCCTGATGCAGGAGTCGGATGAGGCACTGAGAGAGCTGATCGAGCACTATTCTCAGGTGGACGAGCGGACGGTGATCCTGTTCTTCGGTGACCACCAGCCGCCGCTGAACAACAAACTCTTTGAGGATATTTACGGCAAGGAGCTGGACGAACGCACCGATCAGGAGCTGATCCAGCAGTATAAGACCCCCTTCTTCATCTGGGCCAACTTCGACATTCCCGAGGCAGAGGACCTCACGGTGGGCGCCAGCTTCTTGGGCGCTTTGGCCAGTCAGGTGGCAGGCTATCCCCAGACCGGCTACATGAAGTTTGTGTCCCGGGTCAACGAGGAATTTCAGGCCATCACCCCCGTGGGCTTCGTATTGAAGGACGGCACGGTGGTGCGGAACGAAAAGGATCTTTCCCCGGAGCAGCAGGAGCTGGCACAGGCGTATCACTGGCTGGAATATGCCAATCTGTTCGGTGATGATGTGGCACGGGACTTCTTCTTCGTGGGCGAGGAACCCTGAGCAACTCCCGTTGGAAATGAAGTTACGAGGAACCCGGAGCGGACCGACCTCGGTGGGAAAGGAGCAGGCGGAGCATCCGCTCGACAAAAGACCGCCTGCGGAACAGGAGAAATAAGATGGTCATTGGTATCATTGGAGAAAGCTGCACCGGCAAGTCAACGCTGGCGGAGCAGCTGAAAGACACCCTCGGCGGGGAAATTTACACCGGCAAGGATTATCTGCGTTTGGCAAAGAATGAAGCGATTGCGGCAAAGCTGTTTCAGAAAAAACTCCGGGACGCCGTGGGGGGCGAGAATCTCTTCTATGTGATTTCGGAGGAGGAGCATCTGGCTCTGCTGCCGGAAGGGGCCGTTCGGATTCTGGTCACGGCGGACTTGGAGGAAATCAAGGCACGCTTTGCCCAGCGGATGCACGGCAATCTCCCGGCTCCGGTGGCAGCGATGCTGGAACGCAAGCACGGCTGCTTCGACGCCGTGGCGCACGATATTCATGTGATTTCCGGGGAAACCGACCCGGAAACCGTCTGCGCTGAGGTAAAACAGCGGGCGCAGGGCTAACCAAAGAAAAAACGGAGTGTATCAGCCATTGATACACTCCGTTTTGTTGTCTTGGGGAAAAGAAAACTTCCTTAAGGGGCGTACCCCTTAAGGAAGTTATTTCGTTCGGATGAATTAGAAGTACTTGCTCACGCCCTCGCTGGCCAGAGAGGCATCAGCGGAGATGGTGACGGTGAACTTGATGTTGTTCTTCTCGGAGAAGGCCTCCAGCCAGTCGAGGAAGTTCTCAACGGCGGGGTCGGTGGGATCGGACTCCACCACACGGCACAGGGAATCGATGCACATATGAGTGATGTCGTAGTTACCGGCGTACAGACCGGAAATCAGACCCTTCAGGAAATCGAAGGACTGAATATCGTAATCGCTGGCCTCGACCAGACGAATGTTGTAATCAATGTCATAAGTCAGGGCGCGGTTACGCTCGATGCAAACCACATTGCCATGCTCAGTACCGACCGCAGTGTTGATGAGTTCGATCATCTGCTTGGTCTTACCGGAACCCTTCTTGCCCATAATGACTCTAACCATACTATGTCACTCCTTATAGTCCTCCGGGTTGGATCGAAAATCGAATCCGGATTGGTGTTGTTTCATATTACCATATTATGCTGGTTTTATCAACACTTTTTTATCGAATTTTTACATTTTCTCTCGAATCGCTGTGCCTGTAAGCTTACAGGCGGCTGAGCAGCTGCTCCCGCAGGTCGCTGTAACCGGGCTTGTCCAGCAGGGCAAACATATTCTTCTTGTAGGCTTCCACGCCGGGCTGGTTGAAGGGATTGACGCCCAGCACATAGCCGCTGATGCCGCAGGCCAGCTCGAAGAAGTAGATCAGCTCGCCGGTGGTGCGGGCGTTGATGGAATCCAGCTCCAG
Organism: Oscillospiraceae bacterium; assembly: GCA_020025295.1. Taxonomy (GTDB): domain Bacteria; phylum Bacillota; class Clostridia; order Oscillospirales; family Oscillospiraceae; genus UMGS1766. The sequence continues at coordinate 69,107 of JAHHSJ010000004.1, forward strand.
CAGGATGTTGGGCACGCCGCCGTCCACATGAGCCAGACGGGTTCCGCGGATGGCCTGCTCGCAGACGAAGTGCAGGTCCTTGCCGGCAAGGAAGTTCAGACCGTCCACATTGTCGGCGTCCTCGCCGATGACCACCTGACCGTGGGGGTTGGCATAGCGGATGATGGTTTCAAAGAGGACACGCTCGCCGTCCTGAATGTACTGGCCCATGGAGTGCAGGTCCGCAGTGAATTCCACGCTGGCGGGGAACAGGCCCTTGCCGTCCTTGCCTTCGCTCTCACCGTAGAGCTGCTTCCACCATTCGCCCATGAAACGGAAGCAGGGCTCGTAGGAGCCGAGGATCTCCACCTTCTTGCCGTTCTCATAGAGGCAGTTCCGGGCGGCGACATACTTCCAGACGGGGTTTTCCATGCTGCGGTCGTCGGCATAGGCGTGCATAGCGTCGGCAGCGCCGGCCATCATCTCATCGATGTCGATGCCGGCCACGGCGATGGGCAGCAGACCCACGGCGGTGAGGACGCTGTAACGGCCGCCCACATTGTCAGGCACCACGAAGGACTCATAGCCCTCGGCGTCGGCCAGGCTCTTCAGAGCGCCACGGGCGGCGTCCGTGGTGCAGTAAATGCGCTTGCGAGCCTCTTCCTTGCCGTACTTGTGCTCCAGATGAGCCTTGAAGATACGGAAAGCCACGGCAGGCTCGGTGGTCGTGCCGGACTTGGAGATGATATTGATGGAGTAATCACGGTCACCCACCAGCTCCAGCACCTCCAGCACCGCGTCGGTGGACAGGGTGTTGCCGGCGAAGAAGATGTCGGGGGTGTCCTTCTGCTTCAGGTTATAGTTGGGGCTCTTCAGCAGATCGATCACAGCACGGGCGCCCAGATAGGAGCCGCCGATGCCGATGACCACCAGAGCCTTGGAGTCGGACTGAATCTTATGCGCAGCAGCCTTGATCCGGGCGAATTCCTCCTTGTCGTAGTTGACAGGGAGTTCACGCCAGCCGAGAAAATCGTTGCCCTCGCCGGAACCGGAGGCAAGGGTCTCGTGGGCGGCGGCGACACGGGATGCCATGGCATCCAACTGGGTCTGGGGAACAAAACTGCTGATAGAAGACAGGTCTACTTTAATCATAACTAACATTCCTCCAGTATGTACCGGCCCATAGGCCGGCAAGTTCGCAGGTGATGATAACTCCATTCTAGCACAGTAGCGTGGAAATGGGAAGGGTTACCACCGGTTGGAAAATAGGTTTTTTAGGAAAGCGACAAAAGTCCCCTGAAAATCCAATTTTTCTACACTCTGACCGGAAGTTAGCGGAAGGACGGCGGCGACCTGATCGTCCACCTTCACGATAAAGTGACCCACCGCATCCCCGGCTTTGACCGGTGCGGCGACCGAGGAAAGCAGCTCCAGCTGGGTGGTGATTTTGCCCTCATCCCCGGCTCGGAGCAGCAGATTCACCGAGGGCGCCTTGACCGTCAGCTCCGGCTGCTTGCCCTGAATCACCGGGATGGGAGCGATGGGGCCGTCCGGGGTGACGGTGACGGTGCGGAAGGAGGCGAAGCCCCAATCCAGCAGGGCGGCGGCAGAAGCAAACCGCTCCTTGGAGTCAGCTGCCCCCAGCACCACGGCGATCAGCTCCCGGTCATCCCGACGGGCGGAGGCGGAGATGCAGTGTCCGGCGGCGGAGGTGTAGCCGGTTTTCAGACCGGTGCAGCCCTCGCAGCTTTTCAGCAGCTTATTGGTGGAGGAAAGGGTAAATTCCCCGTCCCGGAGGGAGTCCATCCAGATGGAGGTGAACGCCCGGATGCGGTCATGGCGCAGCAACTCCCGGCTCATAATGGCAATGTCGTGGGCGGTGGTGAGATGGCCTTCCACCGGCAGTCCGGTGCAGTTGACAAAGTGGGTCTGCTCCATCCCCAGCTGGATGGCACGCTGGTTCATGCGCTCCACAAAGGCGGTTTCCGTGCCGGCGATGGCTTCGCCCAGTGCCACGGCGGCGTCATTGCCGGAGACCACCGCCACTGCCTTGAGCAGGTCGTTGACCGTCATCTGTTCCCCTTCTTTGAGGAAAATCTGGCTGCCGCCCATCTCCGAAGCGTGGGCGGAGGTGGTGACCAGCTGGTCGGGTTTTAGAGTGCCCTCGTCCAGCGCCTCACACACCAGAAGCATGGTCATCACCTTGGTGACCGAAGCCGGTTCCCGCTGGGTGTCGGCGTCCCGGGACCAGAGGATCTGTCCGGTTTCTCCGTCCATCAGCAGGGCGGATTTTACGCTGGAATCGGGGATGGGGTCGGTGTCGGCAGGGATGGGGTCATAGGTCACCTCCGGGAGAGGGGACAGCTCTTCCGTGTCGACGGCGGCGGCTGCGGTGGTGGGGGAAATCAACAGCAGGGCGGCAAGGAGCAGGAAAACGATGCGTTTGTACTTCATGGCAGGATACCTCCGTTCTTACTACCATTTTGTGCGGCGATGGGAAAAATATGACGGAAAGAAATCGGGGTTTCCCACGCCAAAGCCCCAAAATAAGCGCAAAAAACCGGCGTCCGGAGAAAATCCGGACGCCGGGGAGAAAACAGAGCGGTTCAGATGGAGCGGAAGCCCTTGCCGATGATCTCGCTGGAGTTGACGATGGTCATAAAGGCACGGGGGTCAGTCTTACGCAGGAAAATGCGCAGCCGTGCGGCCTCACTACGGGTGAGAACGCTCATCAGCACCTTTTCCTCCTTGTGGGTGTAGGCACCGAAGGCGGTCTGAACGGTGGCGGAGCGGTGCAGCTCGTTGATGATGTAATCCTTCACCGAATCCGCATCCTTGCTGATGATGGTGCATACCTTGCGGAGGTTCAGGCTTTCGATGGCGCTGTCCACCACGGTGCATTTCAGCACCAAGCCCAGCACGCAGTACATACCCGTCCGTGCGCCGAAAAGCAGGGCCGCCACCAGAACGATGCCCAAATCGCACACCAGAAGTGCGTTGCCGATGGGCAGGCTGGTGTGTTTCTGGAGAATCATCGCCAGAATGTCCGTGCCGCCGGTGGATGCGCCCACATTGAACACGATGGCGCTGCCCAGTGCCGGCAGCAGCACGGCGAAGCAGAACTCCAAAAAGGTGTCGCTGGTGAGGGGATGGTCCAGCGGCAGCAGAAACTGGCACAGGGACACATAGAAGGACAGGGCAAAGGAGGAGTAGAGGGTCCAGCCCATACTCTTGATGCCCAGAGCAATCAGACCCAAAAGGACCAGCACCAGGTTGACAATCCACATGAAGCTGCCTACATTCAGCTTGGGGAACAGGGTAGACAGCACCACCGACACACCGGAAGTTCCGCCGAAGGCGAACTGGTTGGGCGCTTTAAAGACGGCAATGCCCACGGCAGTGCAAATCAAACCAAGGTTGAGCATCAAAAAGAACCGAAGACTGGAAAGCACTTCCTGTTTGGTGAGAGAACGACCTGTTTTTGCCATAAAAGACACTCCGTTTCTATTTGTGTTAGCTCGGGTATGATAGCACGAAACAGAAGGAATGTCCACGGTATTTTGGAAAACGAACGAATTATCCGGGGAATTCTAAGCCATATTTAACCATCCAGCCGTTGAGCTGCACCAGCCATGCCAGCATTTGCGGTCCTGCCATCAGCTGACCGAACCAAGGCTTGCCGTAGTCACCGGCGTTTTGCAGCAGACCCTCTCGCAGCGTCTTCTCATCCACCAGCGCATGGATGGGGGCGGCAGCATCGTCCAGAATGGCGGTGAGCTGCCGGCGAACCAGCGTTTCAAACAGAGGGTTGTGAGTCTTGGGATAGGGGGACTTGGGGCGGTTGCGCACATCCTCTGGCAGCAGTCCGAAGGCGGCATCTCTCAGCACCTGCTTTCGCACCCCGTTGCGGCTCTTCATGCTCCACGGGATGTTCCACACATACTCGATGAGGTGGTGGTCGCAGAAGGGAACACGCACCTCCAGCCCGGAGTACATACTCATGCGGTCCTTGCGCTCCAGCAGGTTGGTCATGAACCACTGGAGGTTGAGCCAGCCCACCTCCCGGCGCAGTCCCTCCTCCGGGGACTCTTCCACCGGACGGGGCGCCTGACGGCGGCTTTGCTGACAGCGATGACGGGCATACTCCTCCAGAGAGAGCGCCTTTACGACCTCCGGGCGGAGCACACCGCCCCGGGCGGAGAAGTCCATGCACCAAGGGAAGGTGTCGCTTTCCAGCATATCTCTGCGGTGGAACCATGGGTAGCCGCCGAAAATCTCGTCGGAGCACTCGCCGGACAGGACAACGGTGTGCTCCTTGCGAATCTCCCGGCAGAACCAGAGCAGAGAGGAGTCCACATCTCCCATGCCGGGGATTTCCCGGGCCTCCATGGCCTCCTCCAGCAGAGCGGTCAGCTGAGGGATCGGACAGATGAGGGTGTGGTGCCGGGTGTGGAATTCCTCCGACATACGCTCCACCCAAGGCTGATCCGCATCGGGCTGGAAGGACGAGGGGTGGAAGTAGCGGTCGTTGTCGGTGTAGTCGAAGGAGTAGGTGTCCAGCGGACGGCCCTGCGCCTCGTAGACATTGGCGGCTACGGCGGTGATGATGGAGGAATCCAATCCGCCGGAGAGCAGGGTGGCAAGGGGGACATCGCTGACCAGCTGACGGGAAATCGCCCCACGGAGCAGCTCCTGCAAATGAACGACGGTGTCCTCGTAGGAGTCGGTGTGAGGACGGCACTGGAGGGAGTACCACAGGCAAGTGGAGGCTCCGTGTCCGTCAAAGACCAGCAGCTCACCGGGTTTCAATTCATGGATGTCGGCAAACACACCGTGACCCGGCGTGCGGGCCGGGGTAATTGCCAGCACCTCCTGCCAGCTCTCCTCGTTGCAGCGAGGGGTTACGCCGGGATAGGCAAACAGGGCACGGCGCTCGCTGCCGAAAATCAGGGTGGAGTCCTGCATGGTGTAAAAGAGGGGCTTTACGCCGAAGCGGTCCCGAACCAGCAGCAAAGAGTCGGTCCGCCCGTCCCAGAAGGCGAAGGCAAAGATGCCCTCCAGCTGCTCCGCCGCCTTGGCTCCGTAGAGAATGCACATCCAGAGCAGCACCTCGGTGTCGGTGTGGGTGGTGAAGTGAACCCCCTCGGCGGTCAGCTGTCGGCGCAGGTCGTCGGTGTTGTAAAGCTCGCCGTTGTAGCAGAGGGCGCACTCTCCCTCCGGCAAGACCACGGACATGGGCTGATGCCCGTGCTCCGGGTCGATGACCGACAGGCGGCGATGAGCAAAAACGCAGTGGCTGCTCTGCCATACGCCCCGGTCATCCGGACCTCGGCGGCGAAGGGTGTCCCCCATATGTTCCGCAACCACACCCCACTCCGGGTCGCCGTTTTCTCGGGTGAAATCAGAAAATCCCGCAATTCCGCACATAAGTAATCCTCCTTTTTTCTTTCTATGCTATGCATGGGGATGAAAAAGTGTGCCAAAAGGGAAGGAATGTGAAAAAATAGTATACATTATGTATAACATATGGTATAATATGCCGTTATAAGCAAGCAATCCAAGGGAAAGGAGCGAAATGCCATGCGTGCAGGTTTTGCCGCCAACTTAGCTCGATACCGCCAAGCCAAGGGCGTCAGTCAGCGAGAGGCCGCCCAGCATCTGGGAGTGAGTCAGGCTCTGCTCAGCCACTACGAAAAGGGCATCCGTGAGCCGGGTCTGGAATTCGTGGTCCGGGCGGCGGAATATTATAAGGTCAGCACTGACCAGCTGCTCAACTACGACGGACGCAGCCATGAGGCGAACATCTGCGCCCCCAAGGGAGCCCTCCACGAGATGGAGCAGGGCATCCGGGACGGGCTGGATTTCAGTTTCAGCCTGCTGTTTCGCTACTATGACCCTGTGGTGTGCTATTACGCCATCCACTACATGGGGGCGACCCTCTACGACCTGCTGCGCAATCTGGGCGAGGAGTTCCTTGACTACGCCCCGGAATGGTACAGCGTGTCGGACAACCGGTCCAAATACGGCGCAGTGACGGCGGACATGGTGTGGCTCCGGTCCCGTTTTGTCACGGCACTGCACCAGATGGGTGAGGAATACCGGGATATGCCTCGCATCAGTGAGGCGGAAATCCGCTCCTATCTGGGCCCCCGGTACGACTCCATCATCCATGTGCTTCAGACCATCGACCGGCGTGAGGTCCGGCAGGAGATGGAGGAACGGGCCGCTTATCAGGACTTTACCGCTTGGGCGGAGGAGCGCCGGCAGGGCGCTCAGCCATCTGAATCTACTACCCCCGAAGAGGAGGAAACCATATGATCGATTCCAGCAAAATTAGAAATTTTTCCATCATTGCCCACATTGACCACGGCAAATCCACCCTCAGTGACCGACTGATCGAGGTGTGTGAGGCGGTGGAGCAGCGGGAAATGGCAAACCAGCTTCTGGACAACATGGACTTGGAGCGGGAGCGCGGCATCACCATCAAGGCCCGTGCCATCACCCTGCATTATCATGCCGACGACGGGGAGGAGTACATCCTCAACCTGATCGACACCCCGGGTCATGTGGACTTTAACTACGAGGTCAGCCGTTCGCTCGCCGCCTGCGAAGGCGCCGTGCTGGTGGTGGACGCCTCTCAGGGCGTGGAAGCCCAGACGCTGGCCAACACCTATCTGGCGATGGAGCATGATCTGGAAATTCTGCCGGTCATCAACAAGATCGACCTGCCTGCCGCTGACCCGGAGCGGGTCAAGGAAGAGGTGGAGAACATCATCGGCCTGCCTGCCATGGATGCTCCGGAGATTTCCGCTAAGAACGGCATCAACATCCGTTCCGTGCTGGAGGATGTGGTGGCCAATGTGCCGGCACCCTCCGGTGATGTGAATGCACCCTTGAAAGCCCTTATCTTCGACAGCCAGTACGACGCCTACCGGGGCGTTGTGGTCTACTTCCGTGTGATGGAAGGCAAGGTGGGCGTGGGCAGCGAGGTCAAGATGATGGCAACCAACGCCAAGTACAAGGTGCTGGAGTGCGGTCATCTGGAGCCGCTGGGTTACGCCCCCTGTCAGGAGCTGGTAGCCGGCGAGGTCGGTTACTTTACGGCTAGTATTAAGAATGTCAGCGACACCCGTGTGGGCGATACCATCACGCTGGCAAACAACGCTGCGACAGAGGCACTGCCCGGCTACCGACCTGCACGGCCTATGGTCTACTGCGGTATCTACACCGAGGACGGCTCCAAATATCCCGACCTCCGGGAGGCTCTGGAAAAGCTGCAGCTCAACGATGCTGCGCTGTCCTTTGAGCCGGAATCCTCTGTGGCGCTGGGCTTTGGTTTCCGCTGCGGCTTCCTCGGTATGCTCCACATGGAGATCATTCAGGAGCGTCTGGAGCGTGAATTCGATCTGGATCTGGTCACCACGCTCCCCTCGGTCATCTATGAGGTCACCAAGACCGACGGCACCGTGGTGTCGGTGGACAACCCCCACGACTATCCCGACCCGGCCCATATCGCTGAGGCCAGAGAGCCTTATGTGAAGGCCAGCATCATCGCTCCTCAGGACTATGTGGGCAGCATCATGCCGCTGTGTCAGGAGCGCCGGGGCGAGTACTGCGATATGCAGTATCTGGACACCAATCTGGTGGAAATGCACTACCAGATGCCGCTGAACGAGATCATCTACGATTTCTTCGACACCCTCAAGGCCAACACCAAGGGCTATGCCTCGCTGGATTATGAGATCAGCGGCTATCGTCCCAGCCAGCTGGTGAAGGTGGACCTGCTCATCAACGGCGATCAAGTGGACGCACTGAGCCTGATTGCCCACAAGGACAAGGCCTACCCCAGAGCCAGAAAAATCTGCGAAAAGCTGAAGGAGAACATCCCCCGTCAGCTCTTCGAGGTGCCCATTCAGGCTGCCATCGGCGGCAAGGTGATTGCCCGTGAGACCGTCAAGGCCATGCGCAAGGATGTGCTGGCCAAGTGCTACGGCGGCGACATCACCCGTAAGAAGAAGCTGCTGGAAAAGCAGAAGGAAGGCAAGAAGAAGATGCGTTCTCTGGGTTCTGTCCAGCTGCCTACCGAGGCATTTATGGCAGTTCTCAAGCTGGATCAGTAAGTATACGGGAGTTTCAAAAGAAGTGTATCGGGTTTGCGTACGCCAGATAAGGAAGTAATTCTAAAAGTACAAATACTCATTCATCTGGTGATGCTGAGCTGATTTACGTATAACCATCTATCAGGGGTGATCCTTCGGGATTGCCCCTGATTTTTTTGCTTTCTCCGACAGTAGGAGAATGATAAAAGTTTTTTTGCCGTGAAAAGGATTTTTGGGAGAACCCCAACCCCTTTTCACAACCGGTAATCACACGGTTCCTAAAAAAGTTGGCAAATTCAGCAGACTATAGTATAATACCGAGAAAATAAAGTGTTAGACTTATCAAAATAATCATAACAGGTAAATTTCAGAAAGATAAGAGGTTAAAAGAAGAACAGACGGAACTTTATTGGGTTTGAAAATCGCTTATTATCGTGTCAGCGAAAATGCATAGAACGAGGTGATGCCTACAGGCACAGCTCAATATCATAAACTGCTTTTTCAGTAGATTTATCATATTGGTTGATTGCATAATGAAGTTGGACACCTAAGAAAAAATCCATAGTGATTTTT
>JAHHSJ010000040.1 GCA_020025295.1 Oscillospiraceae bacterium
GCGGCGTGGACGGCATGGTCCACATCTCCGAGCTGTCCTGGAGCCGCATCAAGCATCCTTCCGAGGTTGTTTCTGTGGGCGACACTGTTGAGGTCTATGTCATCAAGGCTGACGCCGAGAAGAAGAAGATCTCTCTGGGCATGAAGAACCCCAACGAGAATCCTTGGGAGACCTTCCTGTCCAAGTACGAGGTGGGCGATGTTGCTGAGGTCAAGATCGTTAAGCTGATGAGCTTCGGCGCTTTCGCTGAGGTTGTTCCCGGCGTTGACGGCCTGATCCACATTTCTCAGATCGCTGATCACCGCGTTGAGAAGCCCGAGGACGAGCTGGCTGAGGGTCAGATGGTTGAGGTTAAGATCACCGAGATCAACACCGAGACCCAGAAGATCTCTCTGTCCCGCCGCGCTGTGCTGCAGGATTCCGAAGAGGCTGAGGACGAGGAGTAATTCCTTATCTTTCCAATGATTTAAAAGGACCGGATCGTATGATCCGGTCCTTTTTTGCTTGCCGAGATACCCTTGTAATGAAAAATCCGAACGTATTCCGAATCCTTTTTTACAGCGGTCAGTTGTTCTGACATTGAATTTATGCTATGCTATGAGCGGAAACGAAACACAATACCGTTTAAAGGAGAGAGGATCTTATGGGCTTCTTTCAAAAAATACAAAAGGCAAAGCGTCCGTTTTGCACGGCTGTCATTGTTGCCGCAGGCAATGCAAGCCGCATGAAGGGCGTAGACAAAATCACAACGACCATGGGAGATAAGCCCGTGATTGCGCATACTCTGCTGGCCTTTGAGCAGTGCGAAGGCATCGATGAAGTGGTGGTGGTGACACGCTCTGACCTCATTGTACCCATCGGTGAAATCTGCAAAACTTACGGAGTCACCAAAGTCAAGCACATTGTCGAAGGCGGCAGCACTCGCACGGAATCTGTGCTGAAGGGCTTGAATCAGGCCGACCAGAAAGCGCAGCTTGTGGCGATCCATGACGGCGCTCGCCCGTTTGTTTCTAACGGAATTATTCAATCTACGATCCATGCTGCCGAAATTGGTGCAGCTGCGGCACCTGCCATTCCGGTCACAGACACCATCAAGGAAGCGGAAGATGGCATGGTCTGCGGCACACCGGACCGTTCCCGGCTGTATGCAGTGCAGACGCCTCAGGTGTTCGATATTGACTTGATTCGGGGCGCACTGTTCCACTGTATGACCAAGGGGATTCCGCTGACAGATGATTGCTCCGCAGTGGAGCAGCTCGGAAAGAAAGTCATGCTGACCGATGGCAGTCCTCGCAACATCAAAATTACCACGCAGTTTGACCTGCTGATTGGGGAGGGTATTTTATCATGTCCGGATGCAACCTGAGAATTGGACACGGCTACGATGTTCATCGTCTGGCAGAAAATAGAAAACTGGTTTTGGGCGGAGTCACCATTCCTTACGAGAAGGGCCTGCTGGGACACTCCGATGCAGATGTCATTACTCACGCAGTTATGGATGCTCTGCTGGGCGCTGCAAGACTCTGGGATATCGGTCACTGCTTCCCGGATAACGATCCCACGCTAAAGGATATTTCCAGCCTCCTTCTTCTGGAGCGCGTTCGGGATATGCTGAAAGAAAAAGGGTTCAGCGTTGTCAATATTGATGGAACGATTATCGCTCAACAGCCTAAACTTTCCCCCTATATCCCCGAGATGCGAACGATCCTCGCAGACACACTTGGGATTTCGGAAGATCGGGTCAACCTGAAGGCAACGACAGAGGAGCACTTGGGCTTCACCGGCACCGGAGAGGGCATTTCTGCCCATGCTGTGGCGCTGCTGGAATTGAATTAAAGGAATTCTAAGCGGAGTATATCTACGAATGATATACTCCGCTTCTTTGCATGGCATAATCCGGACCTATTTGCGTTTTCCTGCATAAAATAGGGCAGGAGGCGGTGATTATGTCTTACTATCTCATTGTCTGTCAATCCATCACCTATGCCCAACGAATCGCATCGCTGTTGAATCGCGGCGGCGTACGGGCTTATATTATTCGCACACCCAAGGCTCTGTCTCCCAGAGGCTGTTCCCATTCTGTCCGGATTTCTGAGAAAAGCTTTCCTCGTGCGCAGGAAATTTTGGCGGATGCCGGCTTGCGATCCGAGCATATCTATCATGCAGCACTAGACGGCACCTATCATGAGGCGGCATTATGATTTATTTTGACAGTGCTGCCACTACGCTGCAAAAACCAAGAGCGGTTTCTACTGCTGTGGCACGGGCAATCCAAACCTGCGCCAGTCCGGGCAGAGGTGACTATGCCGCATCCGGAGCGGCGGAACAGATTTTATATCGCTGCCGGGAGGAGCTGTGTGGCTTGTTTGAGGTAGATGACCCATCCAGAGTCATCTTTACCATGAATGCAACGCATGCTCTGAATCTGGCTATTCGCTCACTGGTAAAACCCGGTTCTCGGGTGCTGATTTCATGCTGGGAACACAACGCAGTCACTCGCACGCTTCATTCCATCCCGGATGTAGAAGTGCTTGTGGCGGAAGCTCCGCTGTTCGAGGATCAAAAGACGATTGATGCCTTTTCAAGCAAGCTGGAGCAGCATCCGTCCGTTGTAATCTGTACCTGCGTGTCCAATGTGTTTGGGTATATACCGCCGATTCAGTCTATTTCGGAGCTTTGCAGCCAAAAGGGCATCCCATTGATTTTGGATGCATCGCAGGCAGCAGGATGTGTCCCGCTGTCAGCCAAGCAGGTACACGCAGAGTTCATTGCGTTTCCGGGTCACAAAAGCCTGTATGGCCCCCAAGGTACCGGTGCTTTGCTCTGTACCGGAAACCAGCTTCCGGATGTGTTCCTGACCGGAGGCACGGGAAGCGAATCCATCAACCAGAAAATGCCCTCTTATCTTCCGGATATTGGAGAAGCAGGAACACATAATGTGGCAGGAATTGCAGGCCTATTAGAGGGGGTACGTTATGTGCGGCGCAGGGGAGTGGCTCAGATTGCAAAGCATGAAAACCTGCTGCTGCGCCGTATGATCGCAAAACTGCCAAGTTCCGTGCCAATCACCCCGCTCGTGTCGCCCTATGCCAATCAGTCCGGCGTTTTGTCCTTGCGTTGCGATGGCTTCGATTGTCAGCAATTTGCCGGAGCACTTGGCAGAATGGGAATCTGTGTCAGAGCCGGTCTGCATTGTGCACCGCTGGCCCATAAAAGTGCGTCCACGCTGGACTGCGGCACCCTTCGGGTCAGTTTTTCCGCATTTAATTATCCAGAGGAAATTGATCGGTTTATTTATGCGATTTTACGGCTTGTTCACAACAATTTAATATAAAAGTTAGGATGCCTTCTTGCCTTGATTCTGTTCATGCGATATAATAAGTAGAATAGAAGTAATATGGAGTTGTAGCAGTTTCTGCTGTGATTACCGGAACGCCGGGAGGGGTCGAAATGAATGTGATTGCGCAGTACGCCAATCAAATGATGGGATATTTTATGACAATCAAGGTCAACGACATCGTTGATATTGCCATCATCGCATATTTGATCTACCGTACGCTGATGTTTACCCGGAAATCGCAGACCGGTCAGGTGTTGAAGGGCATCATTCTGGTGCTGATTGTTATGTGGCTTGCCTACCAGTTCAAGCTTCATGTTCTGAGTTTCATCTTGGGAAAGGCCATCGAAATCGGTTTGCTGGCTCTAGTCATTGTGTTCCATCCGGAAATCCGCCGATTCCTGGAGCAGGTGGGCAGCCGAGGCTTCAAGAAAATTCTGGGCGAGCAGGCTGCCAGCTCTGCCACGGAGCGGGCCATCCTCCAGCTGGTGGAGGCATACAGCTCCATGTCCCGTGACCACATCGGTGCACTGGTGGTCTTTGAGCGTAATACCATTCTGGATGACTCCATCAAGTCCGGCACGATGGTGGATGCCGAAGTGTCCGGTGAGCTCCTGAAAAATATCTTTTGGCCCAATGCGCCGCTGCATGATGGCGCCGTAATCATCCGAAACGGCCGTGTCCTGAGTGCCGGCTGTGTTCTTCCGTTGACTTCCAATCTGAATGTCAGCCGTGATTTGGGTACGCGCCATCGTGCTGCCATTGGTGCAAGTGAGCATTCCGATGCTGTGGTAGCCATTGTCTCCGAGGAAACCGGCTCTATTTCCGTGGCAATCGGCGGCATGCTCAAGCGGCATCTGTCGTTGGAAACCTTGGAGCGGCTGCTTCGCAATGAGCTGATTCCAACGGAGGACGAGGTTCCCACCAGCAAGCTGGGCAAGCTGAAAAATTTTGGCAGCCGATTCCGCCGCAAAAAGGGAGGCGATTCTGATGGGGAGTAAAATCACAGACAGCCGTGCCTTCTATGTTGTCGTTTCCATTCTCTGCGCCATCTGCGCATGGCTGTATGTCGACATCGTGGAAGTGCCCGATCAGACCAAGCATATCAATAATATTCCTGTCACCTTTGTGGGCGAGGATATTCTGGCCGACCAAGGCCTGATGATTATCGATGGCAAGGATGCCACCATTTCACTGACGGTTTCCGGACCCAGATCGACGCTGGCCAAGATTGACCGTACCAATACGAAAATTACCGTGCAGGCTGCCTCCCAGATTCACGGGGAGGGTACATATAACCTCAATTATTCCGTTGATTATCCGGTTTCCGGTGTGACTACTAAGAGCCAGAGCAGTAAGCGAATTGATGTTCATGTGGTACAAATGGAAACCAAGGATTTGCCCCTTCAGGGTATCTTTGAAGGTACCGCCGTGGAAGGTGCCCTATACAGCGATCAGGATTTCCAGTTTGAAGTCCCCAATATTACCATTACCGGTGAGCGCAATGTAATCGACACCGTGGCGACCGCCAGAGTGCGGCTGGAGGCATTGGACCTCAGCACCACTTGGTCCGGCGACCTTCCGGTGGAGCTTCTGGACGAAAACGGTAATATTCTCGATCCCAAGGATCTGCATATTGCCATGAGCGACAATATGATTTATACCATTTTCCCCATTCAGATCGTCAAGGAAGTTCCCCTTAAGATCGAGTTTATTCCCGGCGGTGGTGCGACGGCAGACAATGTGGAATATTCCATCAGCCCGTCTCCCACGGTCACTATCTCCGGAACGCCGGAGGCTCTGGCACAAATCGACAGCATTACCCTTGGCTCGATTGACCTTTCCAAGATTGTCACCTCTGATATTTTCAGCTTTGGCATCAACACACCCGAGGGGGTAAAGGTCATCTCCGGTAACGGAACAGTGTCCGTAATCGTTTCTGTTGAGGGTCTGACTACTCGTACGGTAGACACAAATAACATCGAGCTGATCAATCAACCAGATGGATACGATGTCAAGTCATTGACAGAAAATCTCACCGTCCGCATCCGTGGAACATCGGATGTGATGGCATTGGTTCTCGATAAAGATGTCTATGTGACGGTTGATCTGGCAAATCTCAAGGATATTTCCGTTGGAAAACGCACATTGAATGCGATGGTTGCCGTTCACGGCAGTTCTACTGTGGGTGCAGTTGGCGATTATCAGGTCGTCGTAGACATTTCTAAGGGTTAACTATGTTTGGATATGTCTTGCCCGCCAAGGAGAAACTCTCCGAAGAACAATGGAAAAACTATCGTGCAACTTACTGCGGCCTGTGCCATACACTAAAGCGGCGCTACGGTTTTTTCGCGCAGTTTCTGCTGAATTATGACTTTACCTTTCTGGCACTGCTGCTGCGTACCCAAGAGTGCAAGCCCGAAACTTGCTGTAAACGCTGTTTGTCCTCGCCAATCAAAGGGAGAACTGTGTGCGAAGCCGATCCCGGTCTGGACTCTGCCGCTGACATCAGCGTGCTGCTGGTCTACTGGAAGCTGAAGGATCAGCTTCAGGACGAAAGGGGACTGCATCGCATCCTGCCATATCTGGAGCTTGCTTTGTTCCATCGTCCGTTTTCCAAGGCAAAGCGACAGAATCCGGCGCTGAATGAAGCGATCGGCGCTCAGATTTCTGCACTGAGTGAACTGGAAAAGGACAACTGTCCCTCTATCGACCGAACGGCGGACTGCTTTGCAAAAATCATGACTGCAATGGTTCCGCCGCAGTGGGACGAATTTTCTCGGCGGTCAGCGGAGCAGCTGCTCTATCATCTCGGCCGTTGGATTTATCTGATTGACGCATGGGATGACTTGGATGACGATTTGAAGCACGGGCAATATAACCCCATCGTGACCCGATTCCAGCTTTCCAAATCCAGCGAAGCCACGGAGCGAGAGCAGGCGAAAGCGCATATGCTGCGCACCGTAGAACACTCTGAAAACCTTGCCATTTCCGCCTATCATTTGGGTGCGTTCGGTTACAACGATCCGGTCATTGAAAATATTCTCTGTGCCGGTCTTGGTGTCGTCCGGACTCTTGTATTTTCCGGTGAATGGAAAAAACGATATAGACAAAAGAAACAGGAGTTAAATCAATTATGAATGATCCTTACAGCATACTTGGCATCACCCCGGATGCCTCTGACGACGAGGTAAAGCGTGCATATCGTGCGCTTGCCCGAAAATATCATCCTGACAACTATCAGGACAACCCTCTTGCCGATCTGGCCGAGGCAAAAATGAAAGAAATCAACGAGGCGTATGAGTCTATCACCAAGATGCGTGCCGGTGGTGGCGGCTATCAGGCTTCTTCCGGCGCCAGAGCAAGCGGAGCCTATCAGAGTGGTACCTACGGCGGTGGCAGCAGCTACAACGGCTATCAGCAGCAGCGCAGCAATGCCGACCCGCTCTATGCCCGTGTGCGTAATGCCATCAATGCCGGTGACATCTATCAGGCAGAAACTCTGCTGCGAGAAGCGCCCAGACAGGATGCTGAGTGGTACTTCCTGCAGGGCAGCGTTTCTTACCGTAAGGGCTGGTTGGACGAGGCAATGGCCCACTATCAGCGAGCGGTCAGCATGGACCCCGGCAATGTGGAGTATCGCCGTGCCTATAATATGATGCAGCAGGGTGGACAAGCCTATCGTACCAACGGCTATAACAGCGGTGCAGACGCCATGGATTGCTGCACAACCCTGATGTGCTTGAACTGTCTTTGCGGAGGAGGTCGGTGCTGATGCGCACCCCAAAAACGATTTCCACCCAAACAGTTGCGCAAGCCGCACTTCTGTCTGCGGTGGCGCTGGTGTTTCTGTTTGTCGCCGGAATGATTCCCACCGGATGGACCGGCGTCACAGCGGTGGCAGGTTTTGCAGTGGCGGTGGCAGTATCGGCATCCGGTTACCTGACCGGTTTTCTTTGCTATCTGGTAACCAGCCTGCTTGCAATTCTGATTCTCCCCGGAAAACACGCAGCGATTTTGTTTGCCAGCCTGTTCGGGCTGTATCCGTTGCTTAAAATTCGGATTGAACGGCTTCGCAGCCGCTTGGCTGCTATTGCAGTGAAACTGGTGTTCTTTAATGCTGTTTTCCTGCTGCTTCTGCAATTTGCGTCCCAACTGCTCTGGGGTGACCTTCTGGCACAGTGGACTTATTCGTTCCCCCTGCGCCCTGCGCTCTGCCTGACAGGCAGTGTGGTGTTTCTGCTCTATGATTTTGCCTTTACCAAGGCGATGGCACTGCTGCAGGCCCGCCTGATTCCTCAGATTCGCCGTATGTTTCGGCATCGGTGACTTTACAGGCGAAAAAAATCTTGGTATAATAACAGATTGTGAATGAAAAAGAACTCCAACGAGGTGTTTGTATGGTTAAAAGTATGACCGGTTACGGTCGGGGTGAAGCCGTGCTGAACGGTCGCTCCATTGTCATCGAGCTGCGTAGTGTTAACAATCGGTATCTGGACTGTTCGGTCCGTCTTCCTCGTGCCTTTGTCTTTGCTGAAGAGGGAATCAAGGCTAAGATCAAAGAAGCCACTTCCCGCGGTAAGGTGGATGTGTTTGTCACCGTGGAAAGCACCCAGTCGGATGCCGTTGCTGTGACCCTTAATAAGCCTCTGGCGGAAAGCTATCTGAACGCATTTAGCGAGATGGCGGAGCACTTTGGCATTACCAACGACATCACCGTTTCCAAGCTGTCCCATTTCCCGGATGTGCTGACCGTGGAAAAGGTCCCTCAGGATCAGGATGCCTTGGCTGCCGATCTGTTCTCTGTTCTGGATCTGGCTCTGGCAGACTATGACCGGATGCGCTCTGCGGAAGGTGAGAAGCTGAAGGCGGATTTGCTCAGCAAGCTGG
The DNA here is from genome assembly GCA_020025295.1 of Oscillospiraceae bacterium. Lineage (GTDB taxonomy): Bacteria > Bacillota > Clostridia > Oscillospirales > Oscillospiraceae > UMGS1766. The sequence continues at coordinate 8,228 of JAHHSJ010000040.1, forward strand.
ACACACTGGAAGACTATGTTTCTCAGGTGGAAACTCGCTCTCCTCAGACCGTGCAGAGCTATCGTGAAAAGCTCTACGCAAAGCTGCAGGAAGTGCTTTCAAATACCCAGATTGACGAGAACCGCATTCTCACCGAGGCTGCCATTTTTGCGGATAAGGTCGCCGTGGACGAGGAAACGGTCCGCCTGCGCAGCCATATCACGCAGTTCCGCACTATGCTGACCGAGGGCGGCATTGTGGGTCGTAAAATCGACTTCTTGATTCAGGAAATGAATCGTGAGACCAACACCATTGGTTCTAAATGCACCGATCTTTCCATCTCCCACATCGTGGTTGATATGAAATCTGAAATTGAGAAGCTGCGTGAGCAGATTCAGAATCTGGAATAATCGGAGGCGACGAGATGAAACTGCTGAACATTGGCTTTGGCAACATGGTTTCCTCCGACCGACTGATTGCGATTGTCAGTCCCGATTCTGCCCCGATCAAGCGAATGATTCAGGAAAGCCGTGAAAAGGGGCTCCTGATTGACGGCACCTATGGTCGTCGCACCCGTGCTGTCATTTTGATGGACAGTGACCATGTGATTTTGTCCGCCATCCAACCGGAAACCATTGCAAACCGACTGAACAGCCGGGATGTTACCATTACCGAGGAGGTCATGCCCGATGAATAAGAATGCAAGAGGGTCCCTCGCCATTATCTCCGGACCTTCCGGCGTAGGAAAGAGCACCGTCATTGCTGAGGTGCTGCGCCGTCGTCCCGACCTGTATTTTTCCGTTTCTTTTACGACCCGCACCCCTCGTCCCGGCGAGGTAAATGGTGTCAATTATCACTTTGTTGATGTGCCTGAGTTTGAGCGTATGATTCGCGACGGAGAGCTTCTGGAACATGCCCAGTACTCCGGAAACTATTATGGTACATCTGCAAAACTGATTGATGAAAAGCTGGAGCAGGGCATTGATGTCCTGTTGGATATTGAGGTTGTCGGCAGCAAGATCGTTCATGACCAGCGCCCTGACACCCCGCTCATGTTTGTGATTCCGCCGTCCTTTGAAGTTCTGGAGCAGCGTCTGCGCGGACGCAACACCGATTCTGAGGAAGTGATCCAGCGCAGATTGTCCCGTGCAAAAGAAGAGCTGAAAGAGATTTATCGGTACGATTACCTGATCGTCAACGATACCGTTGAGAATGCTGCCGAAGACGTGCTTGCCATTCTCCGAGCGGAAGGCTGCCGTACGGCAAATCGTGCTTACTTACTGAAGGAGGAGTAATATTATGGTTCTGTATCCCATGAATGAAATGCTGGCTAATATTGAAAGCCGTTATCTGCTGGTTAACATGGTGGCTCACCGTGCCCGTGAGATTTCCGCTGATGCCGAAAAAGAAAAGGTCTCTCTGGACGAAAAGCCCGTCACTATGGCCTTGGAGGAAGTGCGCCACGGCGAACTCCGCCAGGAAGATTCCATCGTTTTCTAATGTGAGCAACAGCGCCCGAATCTCAGGCGCTGTTGCTTGCGTTCTTCCCATTTTCTGAAAGGAGGAACCATTTATGCCTTCTGACACTTTGTGCCATATTGCGGTTTCCTCCGCCACCTATGCTATTGATAAGCCATACACCTATCTGGTGCCTCAATCTATGCTGGATCGAGTGCAGCCGGGTATGCGTGTAATGATTCCCTTTGGACGAGGCAATCGACGGGCAGAGGGGATTGTTCTCGATCTCTTTCCCGGATCCCGTGAGCGGGGCCTCAAAGCAATTCTGGCTCTGTTGGATGAAACTCCGGTATTGGATCATCAGGGAATTCAGCTGGCAGTATGGATCCACGATCAGTATTTTTGTACGGTCTACGATGCAGTAAAAGCCATGCTTCCTTCCGGTTTATACTTCTCTCTGAAGGATCGCATCCGCATTTCGGATCAGATCGACAAACCGGACGCCTATGATGCCAGCACCAAGCAGGCAGCTCATCAGCTGCTGGATATTCTCTACGCCAACGGCGGTGAAATGGAGAAAGGTGCTCTAATGGAAGCCTTCGGAGAAAAAGACCCCCGGAGTGCGTTCAAAGAGTTGCTGGACAAGAATGTCATTACTGTTGAGACCAGTGCATCCCGAGGGGTTGGTGACAAAACAGAACAGATTGCGGTTCTGGATGTGTCACCGGAAGACGCCCTGCATCGCCTGTCCGCTCGCACTACGGCGCAGCAGGCGGTGGTTCGGCTCTTGTCCGAAGTGCCGGAAGTTTCTTTGAAGGACATCCGTTACTTCACCGGTGCATCTACTCCGTCGGTGCGCTCGTTGGAGCAAAAAGGAATCCTTCATTTGGAAACCAGAGAGGTGTTCCGCCGTCCGGAGCGTGTGAGTGTCGCTCCCGCTCAGCCGCCGGTTCTGAACGAAGAACAGGAGCGCTGTTTTACGGGGCTGAACGCACGGATGAATCAGGATAAGGCCAGCTGTGCCTTACTCTACGGCGTCACGGGAAGCGGAAAGACTCAGGTCTATATTCGCCTGATCCACGAGGCACTTGCCCAAGGCAAATCTGCTCTGGTTCTGGTGCCGGAAATTGCGCTGACCCCTCAGCTGGTTGCGCTGTTTTCCGCTCAGTTCGGTGACAATATCGCCATACTGCACAGTATGCTCTCTGCCGGTGCCCGGTACGATGAGTGGAAACGAGTCCGGGCAGGGAAGGCCACCGTAGTGGTTGGAACCCGCTCCGCCGTATTCGCTCCCATGCAAAACCTCGGTCTCATCGTGTTGGACGAGGAGCAGGAAGCAAGCTATAAATCTGAAAATACCCCACGCTACCACGCCCGTGACATCGCAAAATACCGTGCCGCAAAAGACCGTGCCCTGCTGATTTTAGGCTCGGCCACTCCTTCTGTGGAATCTATGTATTTTGCCCAAAAAGGCGTGTATGCGCTTTTTACCCTGCGTCAGCGCTACAATCAAATGGCTCTGCCTCAGGTGATTGTCTCCGATACAAAGGAAACCTTGCGCAGTGGTATGGACCGTTCCATCGGGCCCAGATTGGAAGAGGAAATTCGTCTGAATCTGGAACGAGGGGAGCAGACCATCCTCTTCATCAATCGAAGAGGCACCAGCAAAATGGCAGTTTGCAGCGAATGCGGAGAATCTCCCCAGTGTCCCCGGTGTTCCGTCCGGCTGACCTACCACAAGGCAAACGGAAGATTGATGTGTCATCACTGCGGCCACTCAGAGCCGGTGTACCGCTACTGCCAAAACTGCGGAGGTGAGCTCACCTTTACCGGTGCCGGTACTCAGATGGTACAGGAGGAAGTAGAGCAGCTGTTTCCCGGCGTGGAAGTGATGCGTATGGATACCGATACCATTTCCGCTACGCATACCCACGAGAAAATGCTGGAAAAATTCCGCCGTCAAAACATTCCAATCTTGGTTGGTACTCAGATGGTGGCAAAAGGGCTGGATTTTGAAAATGTGACGCTGGTGGGCGTTATTTCTGCCGATCAGGCCCTATATGTGGATGATTTCCGTGCTGCGGAACGCACCTTTTCGCTGTTAACACAGGTCGTCGGCCGAGCGGGAAGAGGTTCCCATTCCGGACGGGCTGTTATTCAGACCTTTACGCCGGACAACGATGTCATTCTCCAGGCATCCCGTCAGGATTATGATTCGTTTTATGAAAATGAAATTCGGCTTCGGCAGATGCGTGGACTTCCGCCTTATCGTGATCTCTATGTGTTCACGGTGTCCGGTCCGGAAGAAGGCGCCGTCTTGAGAAGCTGTATGCGGCTTGCGGACGGTCTCCGTGCGTGGAAAAAGGAGCCGTCTCTGGCAGATGTGGATTTGCAGATTCTCGGCCCCGCTGCCGCACCGATTTTGAAGGTAAATAATCGCTATCGCTATCGTATCACCGTCATGGGGAAACGATGCACTGCACTGCGAAACATGGTGGGCTATCTCCTGCGGAGTGCCCATGCCGATCAATACAACCGGGGAGTTTCCGTGTTTGCGGATTTGAATCCCCTTGACTAAAGAAAGGAAGATTTATTATGGCAATGAGAGAAATCGTAAAAAAGGGCGACGAAGTTCTGGCTAAGAAGTGCCATGCCGTAACTAAATTTGATCATAAGCTTCATGAACTGCTGGACGATATGGCTGTAACCGTCCGTGCTGCGGACGGCGTGGGTCTGGCCGCACCTCAGGTCGGCATTCTCCGGCAGGTGGTGGTCGTCATCAACGAGGATGATGAACTCATTGAGCTGGTCAACCCTGAAATCGTCAAAACCTCCGGAGAGCAGTTCGGTCTGGAAGGCTGCCTGTCTGTGCCCGGTCGCTATGGCTTTGTCAAACGCCCCATGATCGTCCGTGTCAAGGCTCAGGACCGCAACGGCGTTCCCTTTGAAGTGGAGGACGAGGGCCTTACTGCACGCTGCTTCTGCCACGAAATCGACCATCTGAGCGGCCACCTCTTTGATGAGCTGGTGGATCGCACTTACACTGCGGAAGAGTTGGAAGCCATGGAAGAAAACGGAGTCGAGGTCGAGGAATAAGATGAAAATCGTATTTATGGGCACCCCGGACTTCGCCGTGCCCTCTCTGAATGCGCTCATTGCCGACGGACATGAGATTGCCGGCGTCTTTACCCAGCCGGACAAGCCGAAAAACCGCGGCATGAAACTGCTGCCCACTCCTGTGAAGGTGGTAGCTTTGGAGCATGATATTCCCGTGTATCAGCCGGTCACGCTGAAAACGGACGAAGCCTTCGATGTGCTGAAGGAGCTTCAGCCGGAGCTGATCGTGGTTGCCGCTTACGGTAAGATCTTGCCCAAGCGCATTCTTGAGCTTCCGCCTATGGGCTGTATCAATGTCCATTCCTCTCTGCTGCCTCGCTATCGGGGCGCTGCTCCCATCAACTGGGCGGTGCTGAACGGGGACGCAGAAACCGGCGTTACCATCATGCACATGGCGGAAGGTTTGGACACCGGTGACATCATCACTCAGCGTTCCACTCCCATTGATCCTAACGAAACCGTGGAGCAGCTCCACGACCGTCTGGCTGACATCGGCGCTCAGCTGCTGAGTGAAACCGTTGTTGCACTCAAGGAGGGCACCGCCAGCCGTACCGTGCAGGATGACGCGCTCTCTTGCTATGCGCCCATGCTGAACCGGGAACTTTCTCCCATTGACTTTCAGCAGAGCGCACGCCACATTCACAATCAGGTGCGTGGCCTGATTCCGTGGCCTGCAACCACCGCAGAAATCTGCGGCGAAACCTTCAAGATTTTCTCTGTGGAGGAAACCGGCATCCACTCGGACGAAGCCCCGGGCACTGCGCTTGGTGCAGATAAAAAGGGCATTAACATCGTCTGCGGCGATGGACAGGTGCTGCGCATCGTCGAGCTGCAGGCCGCCGGCAAAAAGCGTATGCGTGCGGTGGATTACCTCCGTGGTCATCCGCTGTTCTAAATTCTTTTCATTGATGAGGTAGCTAATGGATAAACCAACTATTTCCGGCAGCCGTGAAGCTGCGTTCTCCGCATTGCTTGCCTGCCAGCAGCAGGGAGCATGGTCCGATCAGGCCATCCGCAGTGCGACGAAAAAGTGGAAACTCTCTGGCCGCGACGCCGCATTGGCGGCAAACCTCTGCTATGGTGTGGTTCAGAATGAGCTGTTGCTGGATTTTTGGATTGACCATTTTTCCAAGACCCCGGTCAAAAAACTGGATCCGCCGATCCTGATTGCGTTGCGGCTTGGTCTATACCAGCTGCGTTTTCTCGATCGTGTTCCGGATAACGCTGCCGTCAATGAGTCAGTGAATTTGGTAAAAAAATACGGAAAGAACAAAGGTGCTGCCGGACTGACCAATGCGGTGCTTCGTGCATTTCAGCGTTCCGGTCAGCCTCCGATGCCTCAGAGCAAGGACCTTTGTGAAAATCTTTCCATTCGATACAGCCATCCTCTGCCCTTAGTCAAACTGCTTTATCAGGAACTGGGTGGGGAAGAGGTAGAAACCCTTTTGGCCCATCACAATACCCCTACGGACATGGTGATTCAGGTCAACACACTAAAAACAGACGCCGCTGCCCTGATGGCAGAACTGTCAGAATGCGGCGTGGAAGCTGAGCCTCATCCTTGGCTTGCGGACTGTCTTTTGGTACGCAAAAGTGGTGATTTGGAACAGCTTGCACCATTTCAGGAGGGCAAATTCTATGTGCAGGATTGCGCTGCAAAGCTGGCTGCGCTGGTAGGCAGCCCTGAGCCGGGCGATCAGGTGCTGGATGCCTGTGCAGCGCCCGGCGGCAAATCCTTTGCCTGCGGCATCCTGATGGAGAATACGGGCTCTATTTTGTCCCGCGATCTGCACGAAAATAAACTGCAGCGCATCCAATCCGGTGCCAAGCGCCTTGGGCTGAGCTGCATTTCTACCGAGGCGATGGACGCCCGCACAGATCAACCGGAACTGAAAGAGAAGTTCCAGTTGGTGCTGGCTGATGTGCCCTGTTCCGGTCTGGGCATCATTCGCAAAAAACCGGATATTCGCTATAAAAACCTGAATGAGACCGAGGGACTTCCTGCCATCCAGCTGGTAATTCTCAATCAAGTATCCTCTTACGTCGCACCCGGCGGCACCTTGGTCTATTCAACCTGTACTGTACTGCGCAGAGAAAATGAGGCCGTCGTTGCCGCATTTTTGAAAGCGCATCCCGAGTTTTCTCTGGAGCCTTTCCAACTGCCGGAACCCATCGGCATGGTGGAGGGTCAGCTGACTCTCTGGCCCCATATTCATGGTACAGACGGATTCTTCATTGCAAAGTTGAGGAGATCGCATGGCTGAAAAGATTGATTTGAAATCAATGACGCTCCCGGAAATCGAGGCATTTCTTGCCACCCTCGGCGAGCCGAAATTCCGTGCTAAACAGATTTTTGTCTGGATGCATAAAGGTGTTTCGTCTTTTGACGAAATGACCAATCTTTCCAAATCGCTCCGTGCCAAGCTGGCCGAGCGCTGCACACTTACGGTGCTGCAGGTTGAGCGCAAGCAGGTCTCCAAGCTGGACGGCACCATCAAATACCTTTGGGAGATGGAGGACGGCAACTGTGTGGAAACCGTCCTGATGCGCTATAAGCACGGCAACACAGTCTGTGTTTCTTCTGAGATCGGCTGCGCCATGGGCTGTGCCTTCTGCGCTTCCACCATCGGCGGACTGGTCCGTCGTCTGACCCCAGCCGAAATCCTCAGTCAGGTGATTTACACCCAGAAGGATTCCGGCCTGCCCATCTCCAATATCGTGCTGATGGGCATCGGCGAACCGTTGGATAACTTTGATCATGTGCTTCGTTTTTTGGAACTGGTCAACGATCCCAACGGTATGAACATCGGCATGCGGCACATCAGCCTTTCTACCTGTGGTCTGGTGGACAAAATTGACCGTCTGGCCGATTTGCAGCTGCAAATCACATTGTCTGTGTCGCTCCACGCACCGGACAACGAAACCCGTTCTACCATCATGCCGGTGAATAAGGCATACGATGTGGAGCGGCTCTTCCAGTCCTGCCGCCGTTACTTTGAAGTGACCGGCCGCAGAATTTCCTACGAATATGCCATGATCGACGGCGTGACCGACAGCGACGCACAAGCGGATCTGCTGGCAAAGCACCTGAAGGGCATTCCCGGTCATGTAAATCTGATTCCCCTGAATGATGTTCGGGAAAGCAAGCTGAAACCCAGCCGCCGTGTCCCTGAATTCAAAAAACGGCTGGAAAGCCACGGCGTCACCGTTACCGTCCGCAGAAAACTGGGCAGTGACATTGATGCTTCCTGTGGCCAGCTGCGTCGAAAGACGCTGCATTTGGATGAAACATGAAAAGAAGGTGATTTGGTGCGGGTTTTTGCTGTAACAGACCGCGGACTCGTCCGCAAGGAAAATCAGGATTATTACGATACAATGAGCCGCAAGGACGGCGTTCTCGGTGTTGTATGCGACGGTATGGGCGGCGCTAAAAGTGGCAACATTGCCAGTCAGCTGGCCAGTGAGGCCTTCATGGAAGAGGTCAGCCGCTCCAACTGGAGCGAACCGGTCCGTACGCTGAATGATGCGTTGGGCATCGCCAATGAAGTGGTGCATCACCGGGCTCATACCGATCCGGACTGCTCCGGCATGGGTACCACATTGGTGGCCGCATGGGCTCAGAAGGACGGACGCTGCGTGGTCATAAACATCGGCGACAGCCGTGCCTATTTGATTCAGAGCAGCGGAATCTCTCAGATTACCCGAGATCACTCTTTGGTTTCGGAATTGGTTGCGCTTGGCAAGATTTCTCCCGAAGAAGCCAGAAAGCATCCGAACAAGAACATTATCACCCGGGCACTTGGCACCGACCGCAGTGCCAACGGTGATTTGTTTGAAATTGATGTAAATCCTGGTGATTACCTGTTGCTTTGCAGCGACGGATTGAGCAATGTGGTCACGGACCAGGAACTGCTCTACGAGGTTCTCTACGGCGGTAACTGTACCACCTGTTGTGACCGCCTTCTTGAGATTGCGTTGAAACGAGGCGCCCCCGACAATGTGACCGCCGTGCTGATCTGTACCGGCGATGATGATGATACCGAATGATAGGAGTAAATAATATGGATCCCTATATTGGAAAACTTCTCGATGACCGCTATGAAATACTGGATGTGCTTGGAACCGGCGGTATGGCCGTGGTCTATCGAGCATATTGCCACCGGCTGAACCGCTATGTGGCCGTAAAAATCTTGAAGGGCGAACTGGCTGCAGATCAGGATCTGCGCCGCCGCTTCCATGACGAGTCACAGTCGGTTGCCATGCTGTCGCATCCGAATATTGTTGCTGTCTACGATGTCAGTCAGGTGGATGACCGGGAATTCATCGTGATGGAACTGATTGACGGCATCACCCTGAAGCAGTACATCAATAAGCGTGGCGGCTGCCTGAACTGGAGAGAGTCCCTGCACTTTACCACCCAGATTCTTCAGGCATTGAAGCACGCTCACAGCCGCGGCATCATTCACAGAGACATCAAGCCTCAGAATGTTATGGTGCTCCGTGACGGCAGTGTCAAGGTGACCGATTTCGGCATTGCCCGTTCCACGAACTCTCAGGCCACGATGACTCAGGATGCCATCGGTTCGGTGCACTACATCTCTCCTGAGCAGGCTAAGGGCAGCCACATTGATGCCCGTTCCGATATCTATTCCGCCGGTGTCGTGCTCTATGAAATGCTGACCGGTCGTCTGCCCTTTGAGGGAGATAATCCGGTATCTGTGGCCATTCAGCACATCAACTCCATCCCTGTCTCTCCCAGAGAGCTGAATCCGGATGTTCCGGTTGGTATCGAGCAGATCGCCATGAAGGCAATGGCGCCCACTCCGGACCGCCGTTACCGTTCCGCAGAGGATATGCTGAACGATTTGGATGCCTTCCGCCGCAATCCTGAAATTGACTTTGGTTACTTCCAGCCCGGCGTACTGGCTCCGGATGAGGATGAGCCCACCATGATCATCCGCAAATCCTCCGCACCTTCCTCCAGATCCTACGATCCGGACGCTACCGTTCGGGAACCTGCTCGCCGCCGTGCAGCGGTATCTGCCGGTGCTCGTTTCCAGCAGGAAGAACCGGAATACGAGGATGACGATTATGAGGACGATTACGACGAAGAAGAGGCTGAACGCCGCAAGAACCGCATCTTCATCGGTGTAACTGCTGGCGTTGCCGCCTTGTTGATCATCGTCTTTGCTGTGCTCTGGTTCACCGTGTTCAGCAAGATGCTCAAGCCCAAGGAAACCATCACCGTTCCCAACTATGTGGGCTACACTCTGGAAGATGCCGAGAAGGCGTTGGAAGAGGATGAAAACCTGTCCGCTCATTTCACGGTCCGCGTGGGAGAATTCAAGCCGGACGAAACGGTGGAGAAGGGATTGGTCATCAGCCAGACTCCCGAGGGCGATACCAAGGTCAATGTGGACGACTCGGAAAAGACCGAAATCCTGCTGGTGATCAGCAGCGGTCCGGAAGAAGAGGAGCCGGAAGAGTTTGAGATGGAGGATTACACCAATCAGGACTACCGTCTTGCTCTCTCCAAACTGCAGGCTCAGCTCATCGTGGTCACCGTGGAAAGCCAGTTCAGCGACACGGTGAAGGAGGGCATGGTCATCAGCACCAATCCCGCCGCAGGCGCCAAGCTGAAGGCCGGTGACAAGGTCACCATCACTTACAGCAACGGTCCGGAAAACAAGGAGGTCAAGATGACCTCTCTGCTGGGTCTGACCGAAGAGGACGCCCGCAACGCCATCGCTGCTATGAAGCTGACCCTGAAATCTGTTTCTTCCGAATACAGTGGCGAGTATCCCGAGGGTAGGGTTTGCTACCAGAGTATTCCTCGGGACATCACGGTCAGCGGCGGAAGCGAAATCAGCATCAAAATCAGCCTTGGGCCCAAGCCTTCTGAGAAACCCGAACCGCCCGCAAACACGGATACTCCGGACAAGCCTCCGGTGACTCCGGTGGCTCCACTCACCAAGACCACTTTTGTGGTCTCTCTGCCGGATGACCGCACCGCAGACAGCGTGGTGGAGATTTATGTCAACGGCGTGCTGCTGGCACATAAGAATGTACCCAGTTCCGAATCTGAATTCTCCGTTACTTACGAAGGTACCATCAACAGCTATTCCGTGAAGGTAGACGGCTCCGACTACCCGGACTACGACATTATCAATAACGGATGAGGGGCACGATTATCAAAGCCCTCAGCGGCTTCTATTATGTGGATTGCGATGGCACGGTGATTACTTGCCGTGCCAGAGGCAAATTCCGCCACACTAAAGTCTCACCTTTGGTGGGTGATCGGGTAGAAATTACGGATTTGGGCAGCAATACTGGCAG
>JAHHSJ010000041.1 GCA_020025295.1 Oscillospiraceae bacterium
GGCCGGTGAGGACTCCATCCGTGAGATCATCCCCTTCCCCATGAACAAGAACGCTCAGGATGTGATGATGGGTTCTCCCTCCGTCGTCGATCCCAAGCAGCTGGAAGAGGTTCACATCGCCATCACCGCCACCGAAGAGGAGTAATTTCCCTTTTTGAAGCACACAAAGCCCCCATCCGAGGTTCGGATGGGGGCTTTTTTGTGGCTCCGGGGCTTTGGACAACTTCATTTAGTTTACATAACTTTGTATAGGCAGGCTGACCGACTGCATTTTTGGATTCTGTTTGCCTTCTTTCTCGCTCTGGCGCTTGCCGGATTGATTCTGGTGCTTTGAAAAAAACCCGTGCTCCATGAAATGGAGCACGGGGGTTTTTTTCATAATGATTCATAGGGAAGGAACAGCAGCTTGTTCGCCTCCCACACAGGATTTCATCTCAGATGGGGTTCTCCTCTGGTTCCACGATGGTGCCGTCGGCGGCATAGAAGGTAATATTGCCCGCATCGGTGGGCAGCACCAGCACAAAGGGTTCTTCCGGCTCCAACTCGACGGTTTTCACCTCCGTGCCGTCGTCGATCTCCACCCGAACCACGCCTGCATGGTTCATGGACAGGAAGGCGTGCTGTTTGCCCTCCTCCAGATGTGCCTCAAGAATGCCCCGGTCTACCGCCGACAGCGTTCCGCCGCCTCGGAAAAACCAGCCGAAGGACAGCCCCGGACGGTTGACATAAATTGAAAAGACATGGGTCTCCTTGGTGTCCGGGTAGGAGATGTAGGCCGCCAGATCATGGGAGGCCACTCCCACGGTTTTCCAATCCTCCGCAATCTGCTGGGACTGGCGCATTTCCTGCTCCAACTTTGCCTTGGGATGACCGATATCGCCGTTGGCGAACAGGAACATCATCACCACGCCCACCACAATCAGCAGGGCGACGATGGAACTCACTTGTTTTTTCATTGGGTACCTCCCTCTTTCCGATGCTTCCCGGCGATTCCAACGGTTTGGGGACACGCCGGGTGCGTGCTGTGCTTTCCTGCATCAAAAATGCACCTTATTACCCAGATGATAGCACAGTTTCCCGCAAAATACCAACCAAAAACAGTTACAGGCAAAAAGGGAGCAGGTTCCGGTGAACCTGCTCCCTCTGGTTTGATTCAGTTCTTCCCTTCGTACACCCATGCTCCGTCGCTGCGCTCAGAAGAAAACTTACTGCGCGTATTCTGCTCGGAACCTGTCCGATTCCGTCCAACCCTTGCTTCCGCAAGGCTGGGCGCTTCGGGGGATGTACCAATGGGAGAGACCGCTTTGCGGTATGACGCCTCGGCCTTACTCTGCCTTGGGGGGCGTACCTCCGTTGGGCTTGTTGGGGCGATGGGGACGGCGGCGGCGGCTCTTGCCGTTGTTGCCGCCCTTGGCTCCGCCCTCAGCGCCTTCCTTGCGGGGCTGCTGCTGCTGAGGCTTGCCGTTATTGCCATTGCCTCCGGCAGGACGCTCTCTCCGGGGCTTGCCGGGCTGGGCCTGTCTGCCCTGTCCGGAAGGCTTGCCCTGCGTCGGCTGCTTTCCCTGTGCAGGCTGCTTCTCGCCGCCCTGCTGCTGGGGAGCCTTGACCGCACCGCCTTCGCCGGCAGGCTTTCTGTGCCGACGGTTACGGCGGCGAGGATTCTTCTCTCCGCCCTCTTCCGTGGGGGCTGCACCCTCCACCGGAGCCGGCTTTGCCTTCGGACGGTTCTCGGGACGGGGGCACTCAACGCGCTCAGCCTTGGGAGCCTGCTTTTTCTCCGTCTGAGGTGCCACCGCACTGGCCGGGGCCGCAGGCGCCGTAGCACGCAATCTGGTGCGTTCTGCACGCTCTTCCTCGGTGGGCAGCTCATAGCCCTCGGGGCGCTTTCCCTTGCCGGAGCGAATCACCTTGATTTCGCTGTTGGAATAGACCTGCGGATTCTCCGGGTCGTCGTCCAGCTTGACCTTGACCTTCTCCCGGAGCAGCTGGACAGAATTGACCACGCCCACGCCGTCGGGGGTCTCCACCAGACTTTCCAGCTTGGGGGTGCGTGTGAGCACATCCTCATAGGCCTCCTGCTCGTACTTCAGGCAGCACATCAGTCTGCCGCAGGCACCGGAAATCTTGGTGGGGTTCAGGGACAGATTCTGGGTCTTTGCCATCTTGATGGACACGGGATGGAAGTCATCCAAGAAAGCGTTGCAGCAATAGGGTCTGCCGCAGACGCCCAGACCACCCAGCAGCTTGGCCTCGTCACGGACGCCGATCTGCCGCAGCTCGATGCGGGTATGGAAGATGCTGGCCAGATCCCGCACCAAGGCACGGAAGTCCACCCGTCCGTCACTGGTGAAGAAAAAGAGGATCTTGGAGCCATCAAAGTTGTACTCCACCTCTACCAGCTTCATGTCCAGTCCATGCTCCTGAATCTTCTTCTGGCAGATGTCGAAGGCCTTCTTTTCCTTCTCTTTGTTCTCAGCGACGGCCTTGACATCCTCCTCGGTGGCCTTACGCAGCACCGGACGCAGGGGGGAAACCAGCTCGATCTCGTCAATGAGCCGATTGCCCTCCACGCACTCGCCGAATTCCACGCCCCGGCTGGTCTCAATGATGACCTGCTCTCCGGGCTGAATTTTGAGCCCGTCGGGGTTGAAATAATATGATTTTCCGCCCTCTTTGAAGCGGACACTGATGATTTCTGTCATTCTCGTTCCCTCCTTTACAGGGATAGTTGCATACCGAACCAGCCCAGCAAATGGCCGGCCGGCACATGAAACGCCGTCATCGTGAGGCCCTGTCTGGCGGCGTCCGCCAGCGAGAGCAGCTTGGCTCTGGGGAGCGACTGCACCAGCAGCTCCATCTCCGGAAGGGGGTACTGCCCGGTGACACTGCTCAGCACTGCCTCCTGACAAAGACGCTCCACATCGGAGAGAAAACCGTCCAATTCCTGACGATCCGGCTTCTTCAGCTCCATTGCGGTGAGGTATTTCACCCGTTCCAGCTCACTTCCGGTGCTGATGGCCCGGGCAAAGCCCAAGGCCGCCTCGGAAAAGGCGTGTTCCGGGTCCTCCTCCACCAGTTCCACGGTACAACGGGAACGGATGGTTTCCAGCAGCGCCCCCACCCGGTCGCAGAGCAGGACAAAGGCCGCATAGGGCGGACCCTCCTCCAGCACCTTCAGCAGGGCATTCTGGGCGTTGACATTCAGGTTCTGTGCGTCCTCAATGAGGTAGACCTTGCTCCGAGCCTCGTTGGGACGAATGATCGTATCATTGCGAAGGGCACGGATGGGGTCCACCTTGATGGCAACGCCCACATCTTCCTTCCGCATGAACTGCGTCACGGAAATAATGTCCGGATGGATGCCGTGGATGGCCTTTCGGCAGTCCCGGCACACGCCGCAAGGGGGATTTGGACCGCTGCACACCAAACTCTGTGCCAGCTCCAGCCCCTTCTTCTTGCGTGCCTGTGCGCCGCCGGCGACGATGGTAGCATGAAACAGACCTTGCTTGTTTTCCATGTACCTCATCTCCTCCTGCACATCATTTTCGGCATAAACCGCTGGATTACCGCTGTTTTTCTGCGTTGCAGGCTCATTTTGTCACCAAAACAACGCTGCTCTTATCATAACACAGCTCATACAAATAAGCGAGAATTTTTTCATCAATGACTTCGCCGGGAGACACCACGGGCACGCCGGGAGGATAGGGGGCAATCACTTCCGCCGCCGTCCGACCCACTGCCCGTTCCAGATGGCACTTGCTGGTGGGGGCGAACCGGGCTTCTCTCGGCTCCATGGAGCGAGTCGGGATAGGAGGCGCCTCCAAGCTGGCGACATAGGCCGGTTTTCCACGGTAGCCATAGAAATTCAAGGCACGGGTCAGCCGCAGAAGGTCCTTTTCCTCGTCGGCTGCCGTGAGAATGGCCACCACATGATGGCGGTCCTCCATCTCCGGGTAAATGCCCATATCTTGCAACTTTTTGGACATCATTTTGCCGTTTTCCACCTGAAACACCAGTCGGCAGGGGTCCTGATACGCTGCGGTGAGGGTGGGATACGCACGCCGCAGCTGCTCGCACCACCGGGCCACCTGACAATAGTGTTCCCGATGCTCCCACATCCAGCTACGCAGCTTGTCCAGTGCCGCCATCATCACAAAGCTGGGGGAGGTGGTGGAGGTGAGGGCGCTGGCCCGACGGATGTCGCTCATGGAAACATGGTTGGCAAAGACCACCGCCGTCTGACCGGGGGCGGGCAGAGTTTTATGGGTGGAAACCGTCACGCCGTCGCAGCAGGCATAGGGGTTATAGCCCAAAATGCAGTTTTGCTTGCCCCGCAGCACCAGCGGCAGATGGGCGCCATGGGCGCCGTCCACAATCAGCTTGGCTCCGTGGCGGTGGCAGCAGGCGGCGATTTCCTCCAAGGGAGTCATCACGCCGTAGTAGGTAGGGGTGGTGATGACCACGGCGGTGATGCCGGGATTTTCGTTCAGCAGCTGCTCCACCTGACTCAGCTCCACCGCTTTTTGCGTGCATTGCGCCTGATCCCAAGGCCGGGGCAGCCACACCGGGCGCAAATCCAGCAGCGCCATGGCGTTGTGGATGCTCTTGTGGCTCACCCGATCCACCAGAATCCGGTCACCGGGCCGGGTGAACAGGCTGAACAGGGTGAACAGCCCCTGCGTCGAGCCGCCGGTGCAGAAAAAGGCGGTATCCATGCCCCAGTCCCACGCCCAGATGCGCTGGGCGTCCTCCAGCCAGTCATCCCCGCCGTACAGGTCGCCGGTGGGGCCTAACTCCGTAAAGTCCAGCGGAGCCAGAGCGTTCCACTCCTTCATGGGCATTTCCTTCCCCTTGTGACCGGGCATATGCAGCCGAAGGGGATTTCTTTCGGCAAAATCCGTGAGAGAATCGTAGAAATTATGGTCCGACATACTGTTCTCCTTACGATGATGTAAAACCTGATCCGTATCCTATGATAAGCTCCTTCCCTGTTACTCCGAATGACAGAACACGAAAGCCGGTTCGTTCTTCCCTGTCCTTCTGAGCGAGCGAAGCGAAGCATCTTCTCTTTCCCTTATTTTTCTCTGCCTGAAAAGAGCGGTCGGGGTCATTGCACCCGACCGCTTCTCTTCGGTCTTTCTTTATTCGGCGGTTTCGACGGTTTCAGAGGCCGCTTCCTCAGGCTGAGCGCCCTCGGTGGGTTCCTCTTCCTCCTCCGGCTCTGCCACGGCAAGGCCGATGACGCTGACGCCCTCAGCCACGGTCATGACCTTGACGCCCTGCGTATTACGGCCGATGACGCTGACGCCGGCGGCGCCGGTACGGATAATGGTGCCGTCATCGGAAATCATCATCAGGTCTTCCTCGTCGGAAACCATGGCAACGGCAGCCACATAGCCGGTTTTCTCGGTACAATTATAGCCACGGACACCCTGACCGCCACGGTTCTGGGCGGAGAAATCGTCCCCGGCAGTACGCTTGCCGTAGCCCTGCTCGGTGACGGAGAACAGAGTCTTGTCCTCGCTGACCACCTCGGCGCCCACCAGATAGTCGTCGCCCTTGAGCTTGATGCCACGGACGCCCACGGCGTCACGGCCCATGCAGCGGACATCGCTCTCGTGGAAGCGGATGGCCATGCCGTGATGGGTCAGCAGCATGAGGTCCTTGGTGCCGTCGGTGACGGCGGCGGTAATCAGCTCATCGCCCTCGTCCAGACCCAAGGCACGGATGCCGCTCTTACGGGCGGTATTGATGCTCTTGAGCTCAATGCGCTTGACGGTGCCCATCCGGGTTGCCATGAAGAGGTAGGAATCCTCCTGCTCCAGCGAACGGACATGGAGCATGGCGGTCACCTTCTCCTCCGGCTCCAGAGGCAGCACATTGACGATGGGGGTACCCTTGGCGGTGCGTCCGGCCTCGGGGATACGATAGCCCTTGACTCGATGCACCTTGCCGATATTGGTAAAGAACAGGATAAAGTCATGGGTGGAGGCGGTGAAGAGGCTCTTCACATAGTCCTCCTCCTTCAGGGTCTGAGCATTGACGCCCTTGCCGCCACGGCGCTGGGCACGGTAGGCGCTGACAGGGGTGCGCTTGATGTAACCGCCCTGAGTCAGGGTGAACACGCACTCCTCTTCCTCGATGAGGTCCTCAATGTCCAGATCCTCTTCCACCTCAGCGATTTCAGTACGGCGGTCATCACCGAACTTGTCCCGAATGGCGGTCAGCTCGTCCTTCAGCACGGACTTGAGCATCGTTTCGTCGCTGAGCAGCTCGTTATAGTACTCGATGCGCTTCATCAGCTCGCTGTACTCGTTGCGCAGCTTCTCCTCTTCCAGACCCTGCAAACGCTTGAGCTGCATATCCAGAATGGCCTGTGCCTGAATGTCATCCAGACCGAAGCGCTCCATCAGGTTCTCCTTGGCGTTGTCATAGCTCTCACGAATGATTTTAATGACCTCGTCGATGTTGGCCTGAGCGATGAGCAGACCCTTCAACAGGTGGGCACGCTCCTCTGCCTTGCGCTTGTCGTAGATGGTGCGGCGGGTGATGATCTCCTCCTGGAAGGTGAGGTACTCATCCAGCATATGACGCAGGGAGAAAATCTTGGGCTGACGCTGGTTATCGGTCAGAGCCAGCATCACCACAGCGAAGGAGGACTGGAGCTGAGTCTGAGCGAACAGACGGTTCAGCACCACCTGCGGATTGGCGTCCTTCTTGATTTCGATGACGATGCGCATACCGTTACGGTCGGACTCGTCACGCAGGCCGCTGATGCCTTCCAGACGCTTTTCACGCACCTGATCGGCAATATTCTTGACCAGCATCTTCTTATTGACCTGATAAGGCAGCTCAGTGACGATGATGCGGACCCGGTCGTGACCGAACTCCTCGAACTCCGTCCGGGCACGCAGCACGATCTTGCCACGGCCGGTGGCGTAGGCGGCACGGATGCCGCTGCGGCCCATAATGATGCCCTTGGTGGGGAAATCAGGGCCCTTGATGTGCTCCATCAGGTCGTTGAGGTCGGCCTCAGGGTTATCCAGCACGCAGATGCAGGCGTCAATCACTTCCCGCAGGTTGTGAGGCGGAATATTGGTCGCCATGCCGACAGCGATACCGCTGGAACCGTTGACCAGCAGGTTGGGGAAGCGGCAGGGCAAAACGACAGGCTCCTTGCGGCTCTCGTCGAAGTTGGGGACCCATTCGACGGTCTCCTTTTCGATGTCACGGAGAATTTCGGCGGAAATCTTGCTCAGACGAGCCTCGGTGTAACGGTATGCAGCGGGGGGATCGCCGTCCACGCTACCGAAGTTACCGTGGCCTTCCACCAGCATATAGCGCATGGAGAAATCCTGCGCCAGACGAACCATAGCGTCATAGACGCTGGCGTCGCCGTGGGGATGATACCGGCCCAGCACATCGCCCACGCAGGTGGCGGACTTTTTGAAGGGCTTTTCATGGGTCAGGTTGTCCTCATACATAGCGTAGAGGATACGGCGATGCACGGGCTTCAGACCGTCACGCACATCGGGCAGAGCACGGCCCACGATAACGGACATGGCGTACTCAATATAACTGTTCTCCATCTCGCTGACGAGGTCGGAGTGAATGATCTTCTGATCCGGGTAGCGGATCTCTTCGGGGTCGTAATCCCGTCTCATTTTAGCCATTTTCGATCACGCTCCCTTTCTTAGAAATCCAGATTGACGGCGTAGTGGGCGTTGCGCTCGATGTATTCCTTACGAGGCTCCACCTTCTCGCCCATCAGGACGGTAAAGATCTGGTCTGCCGCCACGGCATCCTCCATGGTGATCTGCTTGAGGGTGCGGCGGGTGGGGTCCATGGTGGTCTCCCACAGCTCATGGGGGTCCATCTCACCAAGGCCCTTAAAGCGGCTGATGTCGATGCGCACATTGGGGTTGCCGCCACGCATTTCGGCGGACATGGCGTCACGCTCTTCATCGCTGAAGGCCACCCGGACGGTCTTGCCGCGCACCAGCTTATAGAGGGGCGGCACAGCGGCGTAGACATAGCCGCCTTCGATCAGGGGACGCATGAAGCGGAAGAAGAAGGTCAGCAGCAGGGTACGGATATGGCTGCCGTCCACATCGGCATCGGCCATGATGACGACTTTATGATAGCGGAGCTTCTCTACATCGAACTCATCGCCCAGACCGGCGCCCAGAGCGGTGATGATGGGAGCCAGCTTATCGTTGCCGTAAATTTTGTCGGCACGGGCCTTCTCCACATTCAGCATCTTACCCCACAGAGGCAGGATAGCCTGGAAACGGCTGTCACGGCCGCCCTTGGCGGAGCCGCCTGCGGAGTCACCCTCCACGATGTACAGCTCGGTGAGAGAGGGGTCGGTTTCGTTGCAGTCGGACAGCTTGTCCGGCATGGTGGAGCCTTCCAGCGCATTCTTGCGGCGGACTTCCTCACGGGCACGGCGGGCAGCCTCTCTGGCACGGGAGGCCATAAGGGCCTTGTCCAGAATGCTCTTGCCCACATTGGGGTGCTCGTCCAAGAATTCGGTGAACTTTTCGGTAATCAGTCCGGCTACCAGCGTACGAATCTCGCTGTTGCCCAGCTTGGTCTTGGTCTGGCCCTCAAACTGTGCCTCGGTCAGCTTGACGGAGATGACGCAGGTGACGCCTTCACGGCAGTCATCGCCGGACACCTTCTCGTCGTCCTTCAGAATCTTCATCTTGTGACCGTAGTTATTCAGCACGGTGGTGATGGCACGGCGGAAGCCTTCCTCATGCATACCGCCTTCCGGGGTATGGATGTTATTGGCGAAGGACACCAGCACCTCGCTGTAACTGTCGGTGTACTGCAAGGCGATTTCCGCCATGGAATCGTCCTTCTCCCCTGCCATGTAGACGATTTCGTCGTGGACCGGGGTCTTGTGCTCGTTCAGATAGGTGACAAACTCCCGAATACCGCCCTCATAGCACATCTCGTCCCGCTGTTCCTGACCGGGACGGCGATCCTCCATGACGATCCGCAGTCCGCCGTTCAGGAAGGCCTGCTCCTGCATACGCTTGTGCAGGGTCTCATAGCTGTAAACGAGTTCGTCGAACATCTCCGGGTCGGGCTGGAAGGTAACCTCCGTGCCGGTGTGATCGGTGGTACCCACCACCGTCATGGCCTCAGTCACCTTGCCCCGGGCAAACTTCATCTCGTAAATTTGACCGTTCTTGTGGACACGGACCGTCAGCCACTCAGAGCAGGCGTTCACGACACTGGCGCCCACGCCGTGCAGACCGCCGGACACCTTATAGCCGCCGCCGCCGAACTTGCCGCCGGCGTGCAGGATGGTATAAACCACCTCCAGAGCGGGCTTGCCGGTCTGGGGCTGGATGTCCACGGGGATACCACGGCCGTTATCGGTGACGGTGATGGAGTTGCCGGGATTGATGGCAACCGTGATCTGGGTGCAGTAGCCTGCCAGCGCTTCGTCGATGGCGTTATCGACGATCTCATACACCAGATGGTGGAGACCGGACGCACTGGTGGAGCCGATGTACATACCGGGGCGTTTCCGAACGGCCTCCAGACCCTCCAGAACCTGAATTTCCGCCGCGCCGTACTCATGCTCGGTGGAAGTTCCGTTTTCCAATAAATCGGACATATGTTTTCCTCCCTATCCTCGGGAACGATGACCTCCAACGGGTCATCCTCCCAACACTAATATACAATCGAAACAAGCCGGGTCAGAACAGTTCCTTCTGTTCGCTGCGGCGATGGAGCGTGGCCGGGGACAGCTGGGAAATATAGACCTGCTGCCGACCACGCCGGCCGGTGACCACAAAGCTCTTAGGTATATCATCGGTGACGGCGATGACTTCGCCGTTCTTTTCCGCTGAATTCAAAAATTGACGGGTTCGGATGGACTGGCTGGTGATGTCCAGATCAAAGATGCCGATGATCTCCCGATCCCGAACCACCCGATTTTGTCCTAAATGCAGATACATCTGTCATTCCTCCGTAATCTGACCGTCGGTGACCCGGAAAATCTTGCCGTCCACCAGTTCAGCCAGCCGTTCCTCCTCACAGCAGGTGAGAAAGACCTGTCCGCCCTGAATCCGGTTCAGGACAAACTCCTGCCGCCGAGGGTCCAGCTCGCTGAGCACATCATCCAGCAGCAGCACCGGGTATTCCTCCCGTTCCTCGTAGATGATGTCCCGCTGGGCGATTTTCAGAGAAAGCGCCGCCGTGCGGGTCTGCCCCTGAGAGGCCAGATACCGGGCGTTCTGCCCGTTGATCCGCACCGCCAGATCGTCCCGATGGGGTCCCACCAGACAGCGGCGGCTGGCAAGTTCGCTCTCCCGATGGGTCTCCATCGACTCCAAAAGCGACTGATAAAGTTCCTTAGAAGGCCGCAAAGTGTCGGAAATATCGTACTTTTCCGTCAGATACTCCAATTCCAGCTCTTCCCTGCCCTGACTGAACTCCCGATGAATGGGCGGCACGATTTCATTCAGTCGGCGGATGTAATGGGCACGGTAATGGATCACCTGCGCCCCGTACCGGCACATCTGAACGGAGAAATCGTCCAGCGTTTCCAGCAGGGACGGGCACTCGTCCAGTCGGCGCAAAATGGCAGCCTTCTGGCTCCGAGCCTCCTGATAGCGGCTCAGGGCGTCGGCATACCGGGGCCGCAGCTGGGTGATGGTTTCATCCAAAAACCGGCGGCGATCCTCAGCTCCGGCCCGGATGAGGTAGAGGTCCTCCGGGCGGAAGGTGACCACATTCAAATAGTCGGCAAGCTCGCTCTGCTTCTGGACCCGAACCCCGTTGATATGGATGCTCCGCCGCCGTCGGTTGGACAGCTGCATTTCCATGGTGAACTGCCGTCCCCGGGCGTCCACCTCGCCGGTGAGAAAGGCGTCATCCACGCCGAACAGGATCAGCTCCCGTTCCGTCTGACACCGGGGCGAGTGGGCGGTGGCCAGATACTCGATGGCCTCCAGCAGATTGGTCTTGCCCTGCGCGTTGTCGCCGCAAATAATGTTCATCCCCGGATGAAACACGGCATGGCCGTGGGGATAGTTGCGAAAATATTCTAATGTAAGCTCCCGGACCCTCATTATTCGATGGTCACGGTGGTGTCGTCAATGGTGACGCTGTCGCCGCTGCGCAGCTTCTTGCCGCGCATGGTGCACACTTCCCCGTTGACCTTCACTTCGCCCTCTTGGACACGGGCCTTGGCTACGCCGCCGGTCTCGCACAGGCCCTCGAACTTGAGCAGGTCCTGCAGGCGAATAAACTCGGTATGAATCTGAGTGGTATAGGTTTTCATGGTGTTGCTCCTCATTTCACTGGGTTTGGCTCCGTTTTTCCAACCGAAGCCGGGAATTTCAAAGAAAGCCGGGCTGCCGCTGTTCCGGCACGATCACTGACCGGCTCTCAGACGGACGGGCAGCACCATGTAGAGGAAGTTCTCCTCGCCGGTGGCCGGAGTGATGATGCAGGGGGAGATGGGGCTGTTCATGCACAGCTTCACCGTGTCTGCCGGGGCGGACTTCAATGCGTCCAGCATATACTTATTATTAAAGCCGATCTCCAGACCCGTTCCGTCACCGGACATGGGGCACTGGTCGCTGGCGTCGCCCAAAGCGGTGTTGACCCGAACCTTCATCACATCGTTTTCAAAGACGCAGCGGATGGGGCTCTTCTGCTTCTCGGTGATAATCAGGCTGACACGCTCGATGGTGGACTGAAGGGCACGCTTGTCGCTGACCACCACGATCTTGTACTCCTCGGGGATGGCCTGACGGTAGTTCAGGAACTCGCCGTCCAGACGGCGGGCCACCAGCATGGTGTCGCCGGCCTTGAACATCACATGACGGGTGCCCACCACGATGGTGGCGGTCTCCTCGCTCTCGCCGCAGATCTTCTCCACCTCGCTCAGTGCCGCAGCCGGCACCACGAAGGAGAAGTTGGGCTTGCCGGTGATCTTGTCGACGGATTCCTTCCGGAGTGCCAGACGGAAGCCGTCCACGCTGACCACGGTGAGGGTCTTGTCCTCGGTGACCTCAAAGAGAGAGCCGGTGTGGATGGGACGGGACTCGTTGGTGGACACGGCGAACAGGGTCTGCGTAATCATGCTGCGCAGCACATTGCGCTTGAACTCCACGGTGTGGTCATATTCCACCAGCGGCAGCTCCGGGAATTCCTCGGGATCACCGCCCATGATGTTGAACTCACTCATACCACATTTAATGTTGACCATATAGCCGTCGGTGGACACGCTCACCACATCGTCGGGCAGGCGGCGGATGATGTCACCGAACAGGTGGGCGCTCAGCACCAGCGTGCCTTCCTCGGTCACATCGGCAGGAACGGTGGTGCGGATGCCGGTGGACAGGTTGTAGCCGGTGAGCCGCAGCTCGTCGGTGGCGTTCACCAGAATGCCTTCCAGAGCAGAAATAGAGCTCTTGGGGCTGACGGCTCTGGAGGAAATGGAGATGGCACTCTGGAGCAGTGCCTTTTCACAAGAAAATTTCATAGTAGAACCTCCGATCTGAGAAAATCTCCTTCTCGCAAGAAGAAAAGAGTAGAAATTTTTAGGAGCAGTAGTAGAGGGGAATAACTTTTGGGGATAAACGGAGAAAAAGCCGAAAAATCAAGGGAAAGTTATCCACAGGGGCAGGGGGTGGTTTTTCAAAGTTTTCCACAGCCCCTCAAAAGGGAAATGCAAGTTGTCTTGCAAGAATTTTCCACAGGAAAAGTTATCCTTGGGATACTGTGGAAACCCGGTGTGGAATGTGTGGAAAAGCTGGGGAGAAAAAACGGAGGGATTTCGCTTGTTTAACACCATTTGGTGTTAAGGAGATATGCGAACGCCAGCCCCTGCGGCGGTCTGTGTTTCGCCGTGGGCAAGGGGCAGCGCCGAACCGTTCCCCCGGAATCATCGCTTGCCGGGCTTTGCCGTTGGACGGGGCGAGAAGCCACGAAACGGCTGCATTGCGAGCCGAAAACGGGTTTCTCAGAACCAAGGAAGCAGGAACCATTCCCTCAAAAATCATGTTTTATGTAAACTTCGATTTATTATGCCCTGCTCTGGGTTGGAACCGCCCGGACGGACCGGTGATCTGTTCTCCGCTCTGTCCTGCGGAGGGAGCGAAGCGAGTTGAAGCAGCTTGCCGATGCAAAGATTCTTCGCTGCGCTCAGAATGACAGGTCTGGGAACTGCCGCAGAACAAGATTCTTCGCTGCGCTCAGAATGACACGGAAAAGAAGGAAGATGCTTCCCTTCGTTCCGGATGACAGGTCTGAACCCTGCGGTTACCCTCTGGAATTCACATTGGACTTAATATCACGGATATTTTCCGCCGTTTCCCGGTCGGTTTTGACCAGACCCTCCACCTTTTCGATGGAGTGAAGCACGGTGGTGTGGTCACGACCGAAAATACGGCCGATTTCCGGCAGAGACAGCTGGGTAATACTTCGGATGATGTACATAGCCACCTGACGGGCGGTTGCAATCTCCTTGGTACGGGAGGCGGACATAATGTCGCTGACCTCAATGCCGTAGCATTTGCTGGTCTCCTCAATGATGGCGTCGGGGGACGGCATAAAGCTGTCCTTGTCCCGGAGCAGCTCGTGGAGGGCACGCATCAGCGTGTCGGTGTCCATTTCCGCATTCTCCAGCTCCTTCATGGCCAGCATCTTCTTCACCACGCCCTCAATCTGACGGACATTGGCGGTGATGTTCTTGGCGATGGCCTCAAACACGGCGTCCGGCAGCTCCAGATTGATCTGGACGGCCTTTTCCCGGACGATGGCCAGACGAGTCTCGTAGTCGGGGGACTGGATGTCGGACATCAGACCCCACTCAAAGCGGCTCTTCAGACGCTCCTCCAGACGAACCATGTCAGAAGGCGGACGATCCGAAGTCAGAACAATCTGGTGGCCGGACTCGTACAGGTTGTTGAAGGTGTTAAAGAACTCGATCTGCGTGGATTCCTTGCCGGCGATGAACTGAATATCGTCCACCAGCAGCATATCCTTGTTGCGGTACTTGGCACGCAGCTGTTCGGTGGTCTTTTCTCGGATGGACTGCACCACCTCGTTGGTGAACTGCTCACCGGTGACGATGACGATGCGGTATTCGGGATGGGCCAGCCGGACGGCATTGTAGATGGCGTACAGCAGGTGCGTCTTGCCCAGACCGGGCTCACCGTAAAGGAACAGCGGGTTGTAGCCGGTGCCGGGTGCGTCGGAGACAGCCCGGGCGGCGTTGTAGGCGAACCGGTTGGAAGCACCCACCACGAACTTATCGAAGGTGTACTGATCCTTGATGGACGGAGACAGAGGCTCCATTTTATCATCAATGGTGGCACGCTCGGTGGGGCTGATGATCTCCACCCGGATCTTCTCGGCGAACAGCTCGTAGAAAGCGTCCTCCAGAGTGGGCAGATACCGGGAGGTGATGATGTCCCGCTTGAAGTCCGTGGGGCAGCAGAGGACGAAACGGTCCTTTTCCAATACCACCGGCTCGATGTCACGGAACCAGGTGGAGATGGCGGTGGGAGTCATTTCGTTCTCCAGTAAAAACAGTATGTTTTTCCAAATTTCAACGGCAGAATTCATAAAATGCCTCTCTTCGTACAAAGGAGATTAAGTGCATAGGGATACAGGGACGATATTGTCCCAATTTAACGCTTATATTCTATCATAAAACGAAAGACGGCACAACTGGAAACCGTTATTATAATGAATCACTGCGTACAAAAAAGGGGAAGAAAATGAAAAAAATTTTGGGAGTGGGACAAAAGAATGCAAATCCGGGCGAAAAACCAACGGGAGAAGAGGGTCCCAAGCGAAAAAACGCCGGTCCTTCGGGGTGCTGGCGCCGAAGCGTCCCTCCATTTTCTGTCATTCTGAGCGGAGTGAAGAATCTGTTTTGTCGGTAAGATGCTTCGGTCGCATTGCTCCCTCAGCATGACACGGAGGAAGCGCCCTGTCCTTCTGAGCGTCAGCGAAGAATCTTTTCGCCGGTAGGATGCTTCGGTCGCTTTGCTCCCTTAGCATGACACGGAGAAAGCGCCCTGTCATTCTGAGCGGAGTGAAGAATCTTTTTACCGGCAAGATGCTTCGAGTCGCTTCGCTCCCTCGGCATGACTTTTTCCGCCCCTTTTCCCTACCACCATGTAGTTTCCGACCAAACCCAACGCCCTGAAACCCAGATGGAATCAAAAGGTGGTAGAGGTTTTCCTTTACACCCACTAAATGTGGTATCCGCAAAAAATGTAAAAAAAAGCGGCCATTTTGATTGACAGCCGGGGAAAAGTTTACTATAATAACTCTTGCATTTTTATGTGTAAGGGTGCATTGCGCCCATTCAGCCCACAACTGCGGTCGGCTGACTTGTCAGTCGGCTTGTTGAGTTCGCCTTTCCGGCTTTACTCCCCCGGTTGGGCGCCCTATTTGTGATTTGGAGGTGTAACCACTATGACGAAACGTACCTATCAGCCCAAGAAGCTCCATCGCTCCAGAGTTCATGGCTTCCGTGCCAGAATGCAGACCAGCAACGGCCGTAAGGTTCTCGCCCGTCGCCGTGCCAAGGGCCGCGCTAAGCTGAGCGCCTGATGCGCTCTCTGGAACGAGAAATAGTGTGAATTTGTAGGGTGGATGATTGCTAAATCGTCCACCCTTGCGGAGCATATGCAGCTTTTTTCAAGCTGCATGGCGTAAGTGAGGAAAGGTCGGTCTGAGCAGATGAAATATACCGTCTCTCTGAAACTGAATCATGTATTCCAGCGGCTGTACCGTAAGGGACAGCGCTCCGCTCTGCCTACCCTTGCCCTCTACACCCGTCCCAACGGGCGGCAGGAAAACCGTCTCGGACTCACCACCGGAACCAAGCTGGGTCATGCGGTGGTGCGGAATAAGCTGCGGCGTCGGCTGCGTGCCATCTACCGCACCCACGAGGATCAGTTCCGCTGCGGCTACGACATCGTCGTGGTCTGCCGGGGTGCCTCGGTGGACGCCAAGTACCGTCGGCTGGAGAAGGATTTCCTGCGCCTGATGAAGCGCAATGGCTTGCTGCTGGACTCGGGTGAGGACAAGCAATGAAAAAAATTCTCCTGTTTCTCATTGGATTTTACCGGAAACATATCTCCCCTAACACACCGCCGTCCTGTCGATTCATTCCCACATGTTCGGAGTATGCCTATTTGGCAGTGGAACGGTTCGGCCCGGCGAAGGGCTCTCTTCTGGCGGCAAAGCGCCTTGCCAAGTGTCAGCCCTTTCATCGGCAGAAAACCATCGAATATGACCCGGTGCCGGAGATAGAACCCCCATCCATACGGAGGAGAAAAAACTAAATGACTACGATTTTACAGGGAATCGGTTGGTTCCTGTTCAAGGTTTACGAGTTTTTTGAGAACCTTGGACTCCCCGGTGCATACGCACTGGCTCTGGTGGTGTTCACCATCCTGGTGAAGACCGTGCTCTACCCCCTGAGCTACATGGGCAAGAAGAGCATGATGCGTACCACCGCACTTCAGGGACGCATGCGTCGTCTGGAGGCTCAGTACGGCAAGAATCGCCAGAAGTATCAGGAAGAGGTCGCTAAGCTCTATGCGGAGGAGAACATCAACCCCATGAGCGGCTGCCTCTGGTCTCTGCTGCCTCTGCCCATTCTGATGGGTCTGTACTCCATCATTCGCCGCCCCATGCTCTATATGCTGCGCATCCCTGCCGATGCCATTAAAACGGCAATCGATGCAGCTGGTGCCGCAGTGAATGCCAACTCCGCCTATGCGGAAATCGAGCTGGCCGGCAAGCTGGCCAACACCGAGGTGTTCAATCAGGTTGCTGCCGCAATCCCTGATTACGCCGACCATCTGCAGCCCATCAACTTCAATATGTTCGGCATCGACTTGGGCCATACCCCCAAGCTGGCCTTCTGGAAGTCCTTTGATGAGGTTGGCGTCTGGTGTGCCATCGGTCTGTTCCTGATTCCTCTGGTGGTGACCCTGTTCAACTTCCTGTACACCCGTTACAGCATGAAGTCCAACCAGGCCCTCACCAACCCCGAGGCCGTCAAGAAGAACAAGAAGGAAGTGGGCGCAAGCTCCACCGAGCGTTCCAGCAACATGATGATGTGGATGATGCCCCTCATGTATCTGTGGTTCGGTTACTCCATGCCTGCCGGTATGTGTATCTACATGCTGGTGAACGCACTGGTTCAGATGGGTCAGGACGCCATTTCCGTCCGCCTGATGCGCAAGAGCTTCCAGGAGATGCTGGCAGAGCAGGAGCGCAAGGAGAAGGCGGCTAAGGAAGCACAGGCCGCCCGTAAGGCAGAAATTGCCGCACGCCGTGCTGCCGAGCAGGAAGCTGCCAAGAACGGCAAGGGCAAGAAGGGCAAGAAGAAGCCTGTCAAGAAGGTAACCAATACCAATGGCCGCATCGGCATCCGTGCCTATGCACTGGGCCGTGACTACGATCCCAACCGCTACGGCGGCGTGACCGAGTACAAGGATCCTCAGGCGCTGATCGACGAGCAGGCGCTTGAAGAAGCACTCAAGTCCAAGCGTCACCGCAAGGCGGAGGCCGTGGAGAAGGCTCTGGCAGAAGCTGAGGAGCAGGGTGATCTGGATTCCGTGATCGCTCTGGAAGAGCAGCAGGCCGCACTGGAGGCTGCCGAAGAGGAAGCCGCCGCAGCGGAAGAGAGCGCTGAGGCTGCCGAAGAAGTCACCGAGGAGGCTTCCGTGGAAGAGAAGGACGCCGAAGAGGAGTCCGAGAAGCCTTCTGAGAATGCTTGATCGGAAAGGACAACCATAAAATCATGGAAAAATACATTGAAGTTACCGGCCGCAGCGAAGAAGCTGCCGTCGCCAACGGTCTGGCCCAGCTGGGTCTGGAGCGTGACGATGTGTCCGTGGAAGTGCTGGAGCGTGCAAAGACCGGCTTTCTGGGCATCGGCAGCTGCCCTGCCCGTGTGAAGCTGACTTATCAGGTTCCCGACGAGGTGGAGAAAGAGCCGGCTGCTCCTGCCGCACCCGTGGTGGAAGCAAAGCCTGAGCCCGTGAAGGAGACTGCTCCTGCGGCAGCTCCTGCCGCCGCCCCCGTGGTCAAGGAAGAGCCCGTCGTTTCCGCCGCTGCTCCCGTGGCCGCTACCGGCGACAAGGCAGAGCGCATCGAGGGCTTCCTGGTGGGTCTGATGGAGCATCTGGACAACGACGCCCGTCCCGTCATCACCATGGGTGAGGATGGCAGCTACCATGTGGAGCTGGTGGGCAGCGATCTGGGCGCCCTGATCGGCCGCCGTGGTGAGACTCTGGACGCCATCCAGCAGCTGACCAATTATTCCATCAACCGTGGACAGAGCAAGCGTGTTCGCATCCATCTGGATGCGGAGAACTACCGTGCCAAGCGGGAGGAGACGCTGGAGCGTCTGGCCCGTAAGACCGCATCCAAGGCGGTCAAGTATCGCCGCAATATGACGCTGGAGCCCATGAACGCCTATGAGCGCCATGTGATCCACGCCGCATTGCAGGATGTGGAGGGTGTCACCACCTATTCCACCGGCACCGAGCCCAACCGTCGTGTTGTCGTCGCTTTCGAGCGATAAGAGAGAAGAGTTTTATAAACAAAGCACCCCGAACTCCGGTTCGGGGTGCTTTGCTTTTTGGGGGAAGGGTTCAATGCAAGAAAATGCAATGGTTGAGAGCCATATCTGCGAAAAAACAGCCCCAAAAACCCGGAAATGCTCCGATAAAAGGGCCAAATGGGTGTTTGGCGGCTGGTTTGGGGTGGGATTCCGGGGTTCA
>JAHHSJ010000042.1 GCA_020025295.1 Oscillospiraceae bacterium
AAGAAGGTCTACGGCCACGGCTGGCTGCTGCTGGACGGCGGCAAGATGTCCAAGAGCAAGGGCAATGTGGTGGACCCCTATATTCTGGCAGAGAAGTTCGGTACCGACGCCCTGCGCTTCTTCCTGCTGCGCACCTTCCCCTTCGGCAGCGACGGCAACTTCTCCAACGAGAGCCTGATCAACACCATCAATGTGGATCTGGCAAACGATCTGGGCAATCTGGTCAGCCGTACCACTGCCATGGTGGGCAAGTACTTCGACGGCAAGCTGCCCGCCGAGCGTCAGGTGGAAGAGATGGATCAGGAGCTGATTCAGATGGCTTCCACCCTCCGGGACAAGTACGAGGGCCATATGGAGCGCTATGCCTTCCAGGATGCGCTTGCCGAGATCTTTAAGGTCATCGCCCGTGCCAACAAGTATATCGACGAAACCGCACCTTGGGCTCTGGCCCGTGATATGGAGGCCAACGGCACCCGTCTGGCTACCGTGATGTATCACCTGCTGGAGACCACCCGCATCTGCGGCGTGCTGCTGACGCCCTTCATGCCCGAGAGCATGGAGAAGCTCTTCCAGCAGATCGGCGCCTGCGAGGCTTGCCGGACTTGGGAAAGCGCCGCCAAGTGGGGCAGCCTGTCCGCCACCGCCGCTCCCACCAAGGGCGAGAACCTGTTCCCCCGTGTGGATGCGGAGAAGGCCATCGCTGAGCTGGACGCCGCCGCTGAGGCTGCCCGCAAGGCCGCCCTGCCTCCGATTGAAGTGGAGCCCTTTGTGGAGGAGAAGGTGGACTTTGACACCTTCTGCAAGTCCGACTTCCGTGTGGTGAAGGTCAAGGACTGCGTCCCCGTGAAGAAGAGCGCCAAGCTGCTGTGCTTCACTCTGGACGACGGCACCGGCGTGGATCGCCAGATTCTGTCCGGCATCGCCCAGTACTACAAGCCCGAGGAGCTGGTGGGCAAGACTCTGGCTGCCATCGTCAACCTGCCGCCCCGCAAGATGATGGGCAAGGACAGCTGCGGTATGCTGCTCTCCGCCGTCCACACCGAGCACGGCGAAGAAAAGCTGCATCTGGTCATGCTGGATGACGCCATCCCGGCCGGTGCAAAGCTCTGCTGATTCTTGCAGTGTTTGAAATCCAACATTTGGTGCAGTCCTCTTCGGAGGACTGCACTTTTTTCGGAAAGGAGCCCCCTATGGAACTGATTTCCCTTCCCAAAACCGCCAATTTCACGGAGCTGCTCCAAACTCAGCCGGTGGTGCTGCTCCAGATCGGCTCCGCCCGGTGCGCTCCCTGCGCCGCCATCCGACATCGCATCGACGCATGGGGACAGGCGCAAACCGGCGTTGCCGGCTACTATGTCCCCATTGAGGACTTTCCCGCCCTCGCCGCCCAGCTGGGGGTGTTGACGGTGCCCACCATTCTGGTCTACGCCCAAGGGAAGCTGACCATTCGGGAGAGCGGCTGCTTCAGTCTGGATGACCTGCTCTGCCGGGTGGAGCGGTATCGAGACCTCTGCATAGAATAAAGAAAACCGGCGTGCATGGCACGCCGGTTTTTCTGCTCTTTGATGTAGGGTCAGCACCCAGCCAGGTCACACTGGCGCTGGCTTCGGTCATCCCTGTCCCTCACTTCGCTCCCAAGGGGAGCTGCTTTCTTCCAAAGGGGATGAACAGCATGGGGGTGAAGCAGCCGATCAGTGCCGCCACGGTGGGCAGTCCCAGCAGCAGCTCCAGAAGTCCCGCCACCTCGATATTCATGGCGTCCAGAGCATAGATGAAGCCGATCTGGGCATCCCAGCCGGGGAACAGCAGCTCGCTGAGGAGCAGCAGCAGAGAAAGGGCCGACAAAATTCCGGCAGACAGGGCCACCTCTTTTCTCGTCAGCTTTCGGCACAGGGTAAAGCCGCCCAGCAGCAGAACCGCCGCCGGAATCGCAAGGCTGATAGCAGCGGAAAGGGGCGTGTTCACCGCCACATCAGCCACACCTGCACTGTCCACCGTCCGGGTCATGGCAAGGTGCGCCTTGAGAAAGATCAGCAGGTATTCCCCTACTGCCGAGGCCGCCAGATAGTACACCGGCAGCCACCACAAGGTTTTCTTCCGAATGTTCATAGAAAGTGTCCCTCCTTTGATTTGATTTCCAGCTTCAATGTACCAGAATTCCCCTGTCTCCACAACCCCAAAAAGGGACAAAAAGGTGCAGCTTTTTGAAAACTGCACCTTTTGCTCACATTTTGTCGAATACCGTCATGGCGACTCCGGTGTCCTGCACCAGAATGTCCGGGGACAATTTAGAAAACCGTACGGTGACATACAAATCCCCCGCTGCGCCGCTGAGGTTGATGATCGCAAGGAAGTACCAAAACCAGAACCAGCCTTCCCCGGCCACGGCACACAGCACGCCCAGCACTACGCCCCAGATCACCACAGGAGCCAGCGTAATGATGATGTAGTGGGTGCGGTTGAAGTATGCGTCGCTGCCGGCGTAGGCGTAGAGGGCGGTAAAACCATAGTGGGGCCGCACTCCGCTGAACAGGCGCATGAAAATGCCGTGTACCAACTCATGGAGAATCAGATAGACCATGATACCCACCAGAAGCAGCAGCATTTTCCCCAGCCCGGGAATGGCTTCTATGGGGTGGAACGCAAACCCTGCCACCACCATCAGAAGCGTGATTGCCAGTGCCAGTCCATTCACCAGCAGTGCCAGCTTTTTATCCTTCTGCAGGTCAATATGAAAGAGCGTCTGATAGTTTTCCGGCAGATTCCGTTGTGTTTTCATCGTTTTCGCCTCCTTTTTCCTCATTATGTCAGAATAGTCTGGTGTTTGCAAGTTTCGTATATTATAATTATTCTAAGATTTTGAGGCAATGGCATTCCCCATCCGCCCAGCGCCGCAAAACGCCCTGATTGGCACGAATCCGGTGTGCCATATAGGCCTGCGGCTGCCGCTTTGTTGGAAAGCAATCCTCTGCCCCGCAAAAACCGCCGACCGCTGCTGCGAAGGCTCTTTTTTGTGCCGCAGCAGCCGCTATCTGTGCCCAAGTTCCGCCGCAAGAACACAGCGTCTCTTTCTTGCGGCGGTTCGGCCTACTTTGCTCCGTTGTTTTTCCAACATTGCGCTCTAACTCGAATACAAGTATGCTGTGCCGCCCGTATCCCAGCACCGAGCCGCTCACTTTCCTCACGGTGTCTTATTCCGGCACGACAGGCTTTTCTTGCCCACTCTGGGCACAAAAACGGCAAAACTACCCCTCTGGAGGTACCATATGAAACGAATTTTGACCCTTGTGCTCTGCTGTCTGCTGCTCACCGGCTGCGGACAGCCGGCGGTAACCGCCCACGCCCTTTCCCGTCCCCACCGGGAACCCACCGAAGCCATGCTGACCCGTCCGGCCTTGCTCAAGCCGTACGATTACACCCTCACCTTTGTCGGGGATGTCAGTCTGGCGGACGGCTCTGACCCGGTAAAGGCCTATCAGCGCCGGGGGCTGGAGGGCTGCTTCAGCCCGGAAATCCTCGACGCCATGCGAAAAGCGGACCTGATGTGTCTGAACAGTGAGTTCAGCTTCACCACCCGGGGCACCAAGGTGGAAAAGAATTTCAACTTCCGGGGCGACCCGGAACGGGTCCATATTTTTGAGGACATGGGTGTGGACATCGCCATTCTCGCCAACAATCATGTGTTTGATTACGGCGAAGAGGGGCTTACGGACACCATCAACACTTTCAAGCAATCCACCATCGCCGGTGTGGGCGCCGGTGAGAATCTGGACGAGGCCTCCGCCACCTACTACGCAGAGCTGGATGGCTGTACGGTGGCCTATGTGGCCGGATGTCGGGTGGAGTGGTCCAGACAGACCCGGGGTGCCACCGAAACGCAAAGCGGCGTATTCCGCACGGCAGAAAGCAACGCACTCATTTGCCAGCGCATTGCAGAGGCCCGGGAAAAAGCGGACTTTGTGGTGGTTTATATGCACTGGGGCATGGAGGGCACTTCCCAGCCGGAGCCTTATCAGCTGGCCACCGGAAAACAGCTGATTGAAGCCGGCGCCGATGTGGTGGTGGGCGATCACCCCCACCAGCTGCAAGGCATCGACTTCCACAACGGCAAGCCCATCTTCTACTCGCTCGGCAACTACTGGTTCTCCCGGTTTGGCAAGTACACCACCCTGCTCAACATGGAGCTGCATCGCTCCGCTGACGGCGAGGTTCGGGTGGATTATCGGCTCACTCCGGCTTGGACCGAGGGCGGAACCGTCACCACCGTTCCCGACGAAGCCGCCTTCTACCGCTTTGTGCAAAACCTCTGCCCCAAAGGCGTCACCATCGACGAGCAGGGCTATGTGAAAGAACGCTGACAAAATAACAAACAGCGTGGACACCCAACCGGGTGTCCACGCTGTTTTCTTCTCTAACGCTCTTATACCTTCTTCACGAAGTACAAGGCACCCGGCTCAAACCCATACTTGGGGTGCTGATTGCTGTTCCGATGTTCCGAAAAGCCCGCCTCCTTCAACCAGTGGTGGATGGGGGTACCCTCCTCCGCTTTGGTGATGGCGTGAATCAGCTCTCCCGACAGGCCGCATTCCTGAACCAGCATCTGGTGGATGGTCCCGACCACCTCCGGGTCAAACTCTGCCAGCGTCAGCAGATCGATGACCAGCTGCTCCTTTTTGAGAAATCCGCCTTTGCGATACCGATGCTGGAGCAGACCCAGCGGAATGCTGTTGCTCATAATTTCGTAGGCGATCAGATCCGGCTCTCCGTTGTCCTTCTTTCCCCGAAATTCTTCCATCTCCTCCTCGGCAGCCACAATGTTGCTCCACATCTCATTCTCCGGGCAGCACTGCTGCACCGCAGCCTTCAGCTCCCTCGGCGTGTTCAGTCCAATCAATGTAATCGCCATGGTCTTTCCTCCCTCTGGTTTTAATTTACGGAAATAATAGCATGTATGCAAACAAAAGAAAAGCAGAATTTAATTCACAACCCGATCGGATCGCAGCGGACACCCTCGCTCCGTCCGCACCGAGCAACCGGACTTGCAGCCCCAAGCCAATGGCGTCCCATTGCGGACTTAAAAACCGTCTGCATCCGAGCATTCCCCTTTGTCATTCTGAGCGAAGCGAAGAAGCTTTTCTCTTCTCCTCTATCAGGGAAGAAGCTGGTTCGCTCCTGACAGAAGAAGCAAGAGAATTCAGTCACTGCGCCCCGCAAACAACGAAAAAACCGCCCCGAACTTTGTTCGGGGCGGTTTGGTTTGGACACAATGATTTTACGCGAAAAAGTGAGACAAGGGATTACTTGCACCACTTAGCCATAGCAGCGTCGATCATCTCAACGCACTTGGCGATCTGAGCGTCATCCTCGGGCACCAGCTCGAAGAGAGGAGCACGCACGCTGCCCAGATCCAGACCCTCACGACGGCGCAGGATCTCCTTGATGGTAGCATACATATTGCCCTTGGTAGCGCACATAGCGTAGATGATATTGTCGATATCATACTGCAGCTGACGAGCCTGCTCAGCCTCACCGGCCTTGACCAGATTGAACAGCTTCAGGACCAGCTCGGGATAAGCACCGTAGGTGCCGCCGATGCCGCCATCAGCGCCCATAGCCAGACCGGAAACCAGCTGCTCGTCGGGACCGTTGAAGACCACGAAGTCACGGCCGTTGCGAGAGCCCTCATCCTTGAACTGCTGGATGTCCTGAGTGGGCATGGAGGAGTTCTTGACGCCGGCCACCATGGGGTTCTTCAGCATCTCACGGAACAGGGGCATGGTCAGAGCAGTGCCGGCCAGCTGAGGAATGTTGTAGATGATGAAGTCGGTGTTGGGAGCTGCGGAAGAGATGTCATTCCAGTACTTGGCAATGGCATACTCGGGCAGGTGGAAGTAGATGGGGGGGATGGAAGCGATGGCGTCGACGCCCAGGCTCTCAGCATGGCGAGCCAGCTCCATGGAATCACGGGTGTTGTTGCAGGCAACATGAGCAATGACAGTCAGCTTGCCCTTAGCTTCCTCCATCACAGTCTCCAGAAC
Organism: Oscillospiraceae bacterium; assembly: GCA_020025295.1. GTDB lineage: Bacteria > Bacillota > Clostridia > Oscillospirales > Oscillospiraceae > UMGS1766. The sequence continues at coordinate 6,039 of JAHHSJ010000042.1, forward strand.
CAGCTTACGCTCAGCCACGGACTGATAGATGCACTCGCCGGAGGAACCGCCCACATAGGTGCCCTTGACACCCTTGGCGATCAGATGACGGGTCAGAGCACGGACGCCCTCCACAGAAATCTCACCGTTCTTGTCATAGCAAGCATAGAATGCGGGAATAACGCCCTGATACTTAGTCATGTCTTTCATAATAGATATCCTCTTTTCTTTCAACAACAGGTCAACAGCGGGTCGAGAGGTCCGAAGGCCCCATTTCTCGTTCCGACTTGTTTTTTTACAGTTTGAACTTAAATACCGCTTTACGGACCTGTTCCGGACCGTTTACGCGCATTTTGATGTTATGCGCATCACCGGGAAACACCACCAGGAAGGTACCGGGGGTCAGGACAAGGGTGTCCATCGGCTCGCTGCCATGGTAGGCGTAAAAATCGTTTTCCGGCTCGCTGTGAAACTCATCCAGATCCTTGGGATCGGCGATGTACACCTTTTCACTGCCCTTGAGCATGACATGGATGTCACCGAAGTTCCGGTGTGCCTCATAGAAGCACTCCTCTTCCGGCAGAGTTTCATAATCAAAGCAATTCAGCCACACATTGTCGCCGTCCATGTCGTAATGGCCGGGCTGCAGCTGATCGAGTCCCTCGGACAGCCGCCGAAGGGCGGCGTCCAAGTTCTCGTTCAATCCGAGATAATCCAGTGCATCTCGGTTCTTTGCAAAAATCACAGCAGGTTCGCCTCCGTCTCAGGATCGAACATGTGAACCAGATCCTGGGGGAAGCTGATGTTGATTTCAGTGCCGAAGGTCAGGCCGCCGCGCTGGCTCTCTTCCAGCTCGGTGGTGGGGATGCGGACCACCACATCCTGCTCGTGGCAGCTCAGGTGCAGGTGAATCTCGCTGCCCATCATTTCGCTGACATCGACGGTAGCAACCATGGTGCTCTCATCCGCGGCCTTCTTCATGACCATGTGCTCGGGACGGCAGCCCAGAACGATGCTGCGGCTCTCGTAGTCCTTCTCGGCCAGAGCCTTCTGCAGGCGGGCGCTCAGAGCCATCTTAGCGCCGTTGCACTCCACATGGAAGCCCTCAGCGTCACGGACCAGCTCAGCCTTGAAGAAGTTCATCTGAGGCATTCCGATGAAGCCGGCGACGAACATATTGGCGGGATGCTCGAACACTTCCTGAGGAGTGCCGATCTGCATGACCCAGCCGTCCTTCATGATGACGATACGGTCACCCAGAGTCATAGCCTCGGTCTGGTCATGAGTAACATAGATAAAGGTGGTATCCACACGCTGACGCAGCTTGATGATCTCAGCACGCATGGCGTTACGCAGCTTGGCGTCCAGGTTGGACAGAGGTTCGTCCATCAGGAACACCTTGGGCTCACGGACGATAGCACGGCCGATTGCCACACGCTGACGCTGGCCGCCGGACAGAGCTCTGGGCTTGCGGTCCAGATAGCTGGTGATGTCCAGGATCTCAGCTGCCCAGCGCACACGCTTGTCGATGTCCTCCTTGGACATGTGACGCAGCTTCAGAGCGAAGGCCATGTTATCATACACGGTCATGTGGGGGTACAGAGCATAGCTCTGGAAGACCATGGCGATGTCACGGTCCTTGGGCTCCACATTGTTCATCAGGGTGTCGCCGATGTACAGCTCACCGCCGGTGATCTCTTCCAGACCTGCGATCATACGCAGGGTGGTGGACTTACCGCAGCCGGAAGGACCGACCAGAACGATGAATTCCTTATCAGCGATGTCCAGATTGAAGTCATGGACGGTGGGCTCGGTAGCACCGGGATAAGTTTTGACGATATTTTTCAGATTCAGAGTTGCCATATTAAAAGACCGTAGACGCGATGCCTCCGCAAACACGCCCTCGCCGGGAAAGAGCGGAACTCTCCCGACCTTACGACAGGTCTCCACACTGCCGCACCGCCGGTCGGCGGGATTTTTTCCTCCTTTTTACTCCTCCGGGCCGCTATTGGAATGGAGTAGCGACCCGGGGCACAGATCGGATAAGCGGGGTGATAAATCAGCCCTTGACAGCACCCATGGTGATGCCCTGAGTAAAGTACTTCTGGAAAATCAGGAACACGATGATGATAGGCAGTGCAGCCAGCGTTGCACCGGCCATGATCAGGCCGAAGTCGGTGGAGTTTTCCGCCTGCAGGGTTGCGATACCCAGAGAGATGGTCAGCTCCTCGCTGCTGGACAGCATGATCAACTGCATGAAGTAGTCGTTCCAAGTGTTGATGAAGGTGAAGATTGCCAGAGCGCCGATGCCGGGCTTGACCATGGGCATGACGATCTGAGTGAAGGTGCGCAGCTCGCTGGCGCCGTCGATACGGGCGGCCTCCAGCATTTCACCGGGAATACTCTCGGAGAACTGCTTCATCAGGAACACACCGAAGGGCCAGCCGACGGTGGGCAGGATGACGGCCCACAGGGAGTCGTACATACCCAGTGCGGAGATCTCACGGATCAGGGGCAGCAGGATGACCTGCTTGGGCAGAGCCATGGCGCACACGATCAGGGAGAACACGATGCCGCGGCCGATGAAGCGCTTCTTAGCCAGAGCATAGCCGGCCATGGAGGCGGTCAGGCAGGTCAGCAGCATGGCAGCCACGGACATGAACACGGTGTTCACCAGCCAACGGATGGCGCCGGGAACCACGGGGCCGACCAGGGGCCCGATCTGGAACAGAGGAGCCGCTCTGCGGGCGAACAGCTTCTCAAAGTTGGTCAGCACAAACTCCTGGGGGAACCAGGTAGGCTGTGCGGCATTGATCTCAGCGGCGGATTTGAATGCGCCGGTGACGATCCAGTACAGGGGGAAGATAAACAGGATAGCCAGAATCAGCAGAAGGATCAGAGCAATCCAATTGTACGCAGACTTGCGTTCCACTCCGGATTTCATTATGCATTCACCTCCTTATTTCTCTTTTGCCAGCTTGAACTGCACAGCAGACAAGATAGCGATGAAGATTGCCAGAACCACACCCATAGCGTTGCCGTAGCCCAGACGATAGAGCTTGAAGGCGCTGTAATAGATGTAGTACATGACCGTCTCAGTTGCGTAGTTGGGGCCACCGGAAGTCAGCAGCTGGATCAGAGCGAAGCACTGGAAGCTGTTGATGGTGGTGATGACCAGGATGTACAGAGTCGTGGGCATCATCTGAGGCCACTTGATTTTCCAGAAGACCTGGAGGTTGGTTGCGCCGTCCACCTTGGCAGCTTCCACCAGAGAGGTGTCCACGTTGCCCAGAGCGGAGACATACAGCACAATGGGCTGACCCACGGAAGTGGTCAGCAGGATGAGGATGATGCATCCCAAGGCGAACTTAGGATCGCCCAGCCAGTTGATGTTGTGATCCAGAACGCCGGTGCTGGTACCCACATAGTTCAGGATGCCGTAGTAGTTGTTATACATCCACTTCCACACCACGGTAACGGCCACGGAGCCGGTAACCACGGGCAGATAGAACACGCAGCGGAAGAAGCTCAGCAGCGGGCCCTTCATCTTATAGATGGCGGAGGACACCCACAGAGAGAAGACACAGGTGATCGGCACGCTGACCACCACGATGATCAGGGTGTTAATCAGTGCCTTGTGGAACACCGGATCGTGGAACAATTCAACATAGTTCTGGAATCCGATGAACACATCGTTCTGCGTTGCGTTCAGGTTTGCGTCAAAGAAAGAGGTCACGACGCACATGACCATGGGAATGATAACAAATCCCACGAAGAATACCAAGCTGGGCAGCAGGAAGAGATAACCGGAAGTCGTCTCTCTGCGAACCAGCGCCCGGCTCATGGCCGGCTGTTTTTTGTTTGCCAAGGATAAGCACTCCTCTCGAAGAGTTTTCTCACGGGTCTGGAGATATACATGACACACTGATCGTTTGCAGTATGTCGTGTATATCCCCAGTATCTGCAAACACCCCTCCTCCGCGGCGCAACGCGGAGAAGGGGTGCGCTTCCCTTCAGTTCACTAAATCAGCGGAACTTCGTTCAGGAAATTGCCTTACGATACAGACTTACTTGCCAGCAGCGGCATTAGCCTGACCGCAGAAGTTCTCAACAGCAGCGGCCACATCGCCGGAGCTATTGACTTCCTGCAGCATATTCCACCAAGCGGTACGAGCCTCAGCCCAGCCAGCGGTGACCTGATAGTAGTCGCCCAGGTAAGGCATCAGCTTGCTGTACTCATTCATAACCTCGTTGTCAGCCCAGACAGTGGACAGGTCAGTGCCCTCAGCATCGGAGCGGACGGGGAAGAAGGTAGCAGCCTTAACGGCGTCGACGGTAGCGGCGCTATCGCACATGTACTTGATAAAGGTCTTAGCAGCATCGATCTTAGCGTCATCGCCGTTATCGAAGATGCCGAAGCCCCAGATGCCGCCCTGCAGAGCAGCCTTGCCATCCTCAGAGGGGAAAGCCATGGGGACGATGGTCTGACCGTTCAGGGTCTTGTTGGCGCCGGTATCAGCACCGTTGGGGTTCAGCTGCTGCTGGATGTTCCAGCAGAAAGCCATCTTCAGAGTCTCGTTGTAGAACAGAGCGATCTCATCGCCACCCTGCAGAGAGGGATCGTAGGCGATAGCGTCCATGTCATACAGGTCCTGCAGAGCCTGGACGTTCTTGGGATCGTCCCAAGTGTAGACAGTGTGCTCGGGGTTGGTGAAGGTGCCGCCGTACAGGTTGTTGACGAGAGCACGGGTGCCCTGGTCGCCGCCCTGGCCGCCGCAGTACACAGCGCCAACGTTGGTGCCGAAGTGATCATACATGGCAGTCATAGCAGCCTTGAAGTCCTCGGTGGTCCAGGTGTGATTCTCCAGATCCAGGTACTTGTCAGCGCCAGCTTCCTTGAAAGCATCCAGGTTGATGCCCATGCAGTGAGCAGTCATGACCAGAGGATACTCATAAACAGCGCCGGAGGTGTGGGTGCAAGCATCCAGAGCAGCGGCGTTGATGTCAGCCTTGTCGGCGTCGTCCAGCAGGTCGGACAGGTCGACCATGTAGCCCTTGTCGCCCCAGTTGGCAACCAGTCTCTCAGGGCCTTCCAGAATCAGGTCGGGAGCGTTGCCGCCGGCCAGAGCAGTGTTGACCTTGTCGTCGCCATCGGCGTAAGCCAGGTACTCAACCTTAACAGTGATGCCGGTCTCAGCCTTGAAATCGTCCATCAGCTTGTTGACGGTCTCTTCCTTGCCCCACTCACCAACGGGATAGGTCCACAGAGTCAAAGTGGTGCCGTCCTTGCCGCCAGTGGTGTTGCTGCCGGTAGAGCCGGTGCTGCTGGTAGAGCCAGCGCCGCCGCCGCAGGAAACCAGGGCGAAGGACATGGTCAGAGCCAGCACGAATGCAAGAATCTTTTTCATGTTTGTTCCTCCTTAACAAATTCGCATTTCTACAAATGCAGTGGACAAACTTGGTTGTCCATCTGTTAGAATTGTACAAAAGCCAAAGCCAACTGTCAAGTCATTTTAGAAAACTAATTTCATTTTTCTGTTTTGATGAAAAAAACTTTTATTATATCGTCAAAATGACGAAAAATCGCTTGACGCAAGGGCTTTTCAGGGCTAGACTAAGCTTAGATTTTCACAAAGTACTTTATGTATGTGAATAGGAAGGAAGGATTTCCATGAAAAAACACATCCTCTGTCTGGGCGATTCCAACACCCATGGCTACTGCGCCGACCCCACGGATTGCGCTGACGGCGGCATCCGTTTTAATGAGGACGAGCGCTGGACCTGCCTGCTGCAGAAGGCGCTGGGCCCGGATTATCTTGTGACCGAAGAAGGTCTGTCCGGCCGCACCACCGTGTTTGTCGACCCGCTCCACGAGAGCATGGACGCCCTCAGCGTGGCCTATCCCCTGCTGAAGAGCCACGAGGTGATCGACCTGCTCATCATCATGCTGGGCACCAACGACACCAAGGACCGTCTGGGCATGAATGCCGCCTGCATCGGTCTGGGCATGGAGCGTCTGGTCCGCAAGTGCATGAGCGTGGACTGCTGGGCAGATAATTCCAAGCCCAATGTGCTGATCGTCGCACCCCCTCCCATCGGTGATGAGCTGAACGATCCCGCTATGGGCGTCACCTGCGCTGCCAAGTCCCGTGAGCTTGCCAAGTACTACGCCGAGAAGGCCGAGCTGCTGGGCTGCCACTTCATGGACGCTGCCGGCTGCGAATTTAATCCGGTGGACCATATGCACCTGACCAGCAAGGGCCATGCTCAGCTGGCTGAGCGCTTCGCCAAGCTGGTTCCCACTCTGCTGTAATACATTATAATATAATGTGCGTGAGCAAAAAGCGTGAAAAGCGTCTTTTCTGTTCCGCATAGAAACGCAAACAGCGGCACGATCCGTCCTCAGGGCGGCTCGTGCTGCTGTTTTGTGCTTTTCTTTGAATCTCCGCTTGATTTTCTCTCTTTTCCTGCAAATTCATCGCAAAACCGCCCACTTCCCTGACCGGCGGTTGCCAAAACAGTAAAAACAGCCCTCGAACCTTTCGGTTCGAGGGCTGTTCGCATTGTTTGGTCAATCGCTGACGCCTTTGTCAGTCCATTTCTTCGGGATATTCCCCTTTCAGTACCTGATTTTCCTCTTCGGACAGGTATTTGGGGAAGATGCGCTCCAAAAAGAGACTGGTCAGCAAGGTGGTCAGCACGGGGGTGAACAGCACCGGCCACCACTGCACCAAAGTGAAGATGATCAGCTGCATATGCAGCAGCACCAGCACAAAGGTGGTGGGTAGATGCCGCAGAGCCAGCGCCAGCGCCGTGGAAAACAGCTGCTTGAGTCCCATTTCAAACCGTCCCATCAGGGGCAGCAGGTAGCAGAGCATACCGGCAGGCACCAGAAGGGCCACCCAGTACGCCACAAACATCACCGTACCCTGAGGGCTGGAGTTGCGGAAAAAGGACATGATGCTGTATCCGTAGGCAAACAGGACACAGAAGGGTGCGCAGATGAGCGTCACCTTCCAGCCTTTGCGCAGGTTGGCCTTAAAGGCCTTCCAGTACACGCCGAAGGCGCCTTCCTCCTTCTGGCGGAACACCTTAACTACCGTGTAGTACAGTGCCGCAGAGGCGGGGACGATGGTGATGATCGGCAGACACAGAGCCGCCCAGAACAGGCCCAGACCCACAAAGTCCACGAATCGGCTCATCAAGCGCCAGAATAATGTATCCGGATTGAACAAGTTATCCATGCTGACTGATTTTCCTTTTCTTGATTACAGATGCTTATCTGCCAGTGCGGTGGCGATCCGCTCTCGGGCGTTCTGCGCCGTATCCGGATCGCGGCGGACATATTCATGGTACAGCAGATCCACCACAAACAGCTGTGCCATCTTTGCGGACATACTGCCCAGATGGAAGGGGCCCTCGTTGGAGCCGCACTGGAGTACCACATCACTCTGAGCCGCACCGGGAGACCGGGCAAACCGGGTGACGAGGATGATCTTGGCACCGCTGTTGTGCGCCACGCCCATCAGCTCTACAATATCCTTGGTGGAGCCGGAATAGGAGAAGAACAAAAGCACATCCGTCTCGTCCATCAGCGCCGCCGCAGAAGTCTGTGCATGGGAATCCGCCACGGCACAGAATTTAGTGGTAACCGTGGAAAACAGATGCACGGTTTCCATTGCCATCAGCATGGAACCGCCTTGGCCCATGCAGTAGACCCGCTTGGCATTGGTCAGCAGGTCCACGGCCTCATTGACTTCATCCGTATGCACAAGGCACATACTCTGGTTAATGGCGGCACTTTCTGCCGTGCAGATCTTGCGTGCCAGATCATTGATGGTGTCATCCGGTCCGATGGTTCCATCCTCTTCATCCAGATCGCTCACAGTTCCGCCCTTCTCTTCCACCACTGCCTTGGCAATGGCCAGCTTGAAGGCGTTATAACCCTGCAAATCCAGACGGCGGCAAAAGCGGGAGATGGTGGCTTCTGCCACGCCGCACTCATCCGCCAGCTCAGAAATGGACATGAACTGCACGCCGGTCTTGTGGGTGAGCACATAGTCGGACACCTTTTTTTCCGATGCAGTAAAGTGGTAATATCCATTGCTGATGCTGGCAAAAATATTCTCCGGGTGGAGGGTATGCTCCATAGTCTTTCTCACTTTCTATCCTGTTGTACGCCCGGGGAGGGCAGTTGGGTTTAGCCCAGCTTCTCCTCCACGGCGTCCATCATCTTGTCCACCAGGATCAGGCAGCGAGGCACATGGAAGGGGCCCTTGAAGGTGCTGCCCTTGCAGGCAGGCATGGTGGGCAGACCGTCACGGCGCAGATAGCCGTACCACTCACCGAACTCAGGATCAGCAAAGTGCTTCTTGGCGTAATCGGCCACGGTGTAGAACCAGTTCAGGTACTTCTCGTCGCCGGTATCCTTATAGAACATCATGGAAGCGATCATGATCTCGTTATGAGGCCACCACAGCTTCATGTCGTGCTCATAAGCCTCGGGGGGGAAGCCCATGCAGTCGATAAAGTACAGCAGTCCGCCGTATTCCTTATCCCAGCCGGCCTCGATGGCGTTGTCGAAGATGTTCTTGGCGGTAGCAGTCAGCTCGGGATTGTTCTCGTAGACGGCCTGCTCCTGCAGGAACCAGGAACCCTCGATGTCATGACCGGGGTTGACCACACGGCCGGCCACGGTGTCGGTCTGCAGCTCGCCGTTGACGCCGACGGTCTCCAGAGTGCACTTCAGCTCGGGCTTGTAGTGGTACTTCAGGATCTGATCCACGCACTCACGGGCACGCTGATCGTACAGATCCTTCATCTCGGGGTCGCAGCGGCGCATGACAGCGGTGACATTCAGGTAGATCATGGGATCACCGAAGGCACGGCTGCGGCGGGTTGCGGGCTCGGTCTTGGGAGGCATACCCACGGGATCGGCAATCAGGCCGTTGTTCAGCTGATAGACCAGCTCATAGGCCTTACGGGCACGCTCGATGCGGACCTTATCGCCGGTGTTGGCGTAGTACTCAGCGTTGGCCATGATGTAGAAGTCCTCAGAGAAGCAGTAGCGGCGCTGACGCAGGGGCTGGCCGTCACCGGTGACGGTGAAGTACATACGGTCGCCCTTCTCATGGTTGATGCAATGCTCTTCCATGAAGTCCAGGCAGCTGCGGCTGGCCTCCAGCCACTCTTCCTTCACGCCGTAGTTGCTGCACAGGAAAGCAAAGATCCAGCCGCAGCGGCCCTGCATCCACACGCTCTTGTCGGTGGAGTAAATGCGGCCGGTGCGATCCACGCAGGTGTAAACACCGCCGTGCTCCCGATCCAGACCGTACTTCAGCCAGAAGTTCACGCTGCGCTGCAGCTCATCCTTGATCCACTGATGGGTTTCCTTAAACTGAGTCAGTTCCATTTTGTAAACCATCCTTTCATATGTTCCTCTCGCTTCATGCGAAATTTGCGCAATTCTATTGGCATTGTACCATCAGTGAAAAAGATTTTCAATGATAGGACCCATGTTTTTTGAATTTCTTGAAAATCCCTTTCATAAACGAATCTTCCGTATGAAAAAAATTTTAATTTACCACTTGCTTATTTTCTTCAATTTGATATTATGGTATTAGTAGACAGCTGTGATTCCCATTGCAGCTGGAATGATTGGTGAATCCAATAAGATAGCAGCGAAATTTAAGGAGGACCTTATAAATGAATCGTTTCGGAATCGATATCAATGTTAAAAACACCCCCAAGCTGGACCCTGAATTCATGCCCATCCTGAAGTTCAACCGTTCCTTCCTGGCCGGTGCCAAGAAACCCGTTTCCATTGCTGTCGAGCGTGCTGACGGTCAGATGGCCACCTGCCATACCTTTGTTTACGGCACTCCCGAGATGGCTGAGGCCGACCACTACTATGTCAATCGCCTCGTCAAGACCATCCTGTGGATGAAGGGCGGCTTCAAGGTCTATGTTGCCGGTGACGAGGGCACCTATGAGTACCTGAAGAAGGCATACTCCGACGGCGGCGAGCAGGACTTCGACTTCCACTACATGGCAAATGTCTTTGAGCATCCCTTCGAGGTTGTTCTGGTGGACAAGGTCCCCGAGGCCAAGGACAGCCCCAAGAAGATGGGCGGTCACATGGAAGGCTGCCGCATCGGCTTTGATGCCGGCGGATCCGACCGTAAGGTCAGCGCTGTCATCGACGGTGAGAGCGTCTACTCCGAGGAAGTGGTTTGGTTCCCCAAAATCACCGCTGACCCCGACTACCATTACAACGGAATCGTTGCCGCTCTGAAGTCCGCTGCTGAGCATATGCCCCGCGTGGACGCTGTCGGCGTTTCCTCTGCCGGTGTTTACATCAACAACCGCACCATGAACGCTTCCCTGTTCCTGGCTGTGCCCGAGGACCTGTACGACAAGAAGGTCAAGGACATCTACATCCGTGCCATCACCGACACCTTCGGCGATGTTCCCTTCGAGGTCGTCAACGACGGCGACGTGTCCGCTCTGGCCGGTATGCTGTCTCTGGGTGAGCCCAACGTGCTGGGCATCGCCATGGGCACCAGCGAGGCTGTGGGCTATGTCGATACCAACGGCTGCATCACCGGCTGGCTGAACGAGCTGGCTTTCGTCCCCGTGGACTGCCAGAGCGACGCTATGGAGGATGAGTGGAGCCACGACATCGGCTGCGGCGTGAAGTACTTCTCTCAGGACGGCGTCATCAAGCTGGCTCCTCGTGCCGGCATTGAGCTGGACGAGAAGCTGTCCCCCGCTGAGAAGCTGAAGGTCGTTCAGGGCCTGATGCTGGAGGATAGTCAGGCTGCCGCTGATGTGTACCTGTCCATCGGTACTTATCTGGGCCACACTCTGGCTTACTACTTCGATCTGTACAACTGCAAGCATGTCCTGCTGCTGGGCCGTGTTATGAGCGGCAAGGGCGGCGACATTATCCTGGCTGAGGCTCAGCGTGTTCTGGCTGACGAGTATCCCGAGCTGGACGGCAAGATCATCCCCGCTCTGCCCGACGAAAAGTTCCGCCGCGTGGGTCAGTCCGCTGCCGCTGCCAGCCTGCCCGAGCTGAAGTAATTATTCGTTTTTTAGGGAGGCTGTCATTATGCGTATTTTCAATGCAAAGCTCTTCCTCGACGGCGCCTTTGTCGATGGCGGCATCGAGTTTGACAAAACCATTACCGGCCTCGGCGACCACATCAGCGATGGTGTGGACGCCGAAGGCTGCTACCTGATCCCCGGTCTGGTGGATGTGCACACCCACGCCGCCATGGGCAAGGATGTCAGCGACGCCGATCCCGACGGACTGCCTGTCCTGTCCCGCTACTACGCCAAGGGCGGCGTCACTTCTTGGCTGCCCACCACCATGACCCTCAAGGAGGAGCGTCTGGCTCCCGCCCTGAAGGTCCTGAGCAAGTTCGAGCGTCCCGAGGATGGCGCTAAGATGGCCGGCATCCACATGGAAGGCCCCTTCCTGAGCTTCGCTAAGCGCGGCGCTCAGAAGGCAGAGAACCTGTCCAAGCCGGATGTGGAGCTGTTCCACCGCCTGAATGCCGCCAGCGGCAACAAGGTCAAGCTGATTACCGTGGCTCCCGAGGAGGAGGGTGCAATCGACTTCATCCGTGAGGTCAGCAAGGTCTGCACCGTTTCTCTGGGTCACACCACTGCGGATTACGATACCGCTATGGCCGCTTATGAGGCCGGTGCAACCCACGCCACTCACCTGTACAACGGCATGCCCGGTCTGCACCACCGTATGCCCGGCGTCATCGGCGCCGCAATGGATTCCGGAGCCACCGTCGAGCTGATTTCCGACGGTTTCCACATCCATCCTTCCGTGGTGCGCCTGACCCATCGCCTGTTTGGTGACAAGCTGGTTCTGATTTCCGACTCTCTCCGCTGCGCCGGTATGCCCGACGGCGAGTATGAGCTGGGCGGCCAGATGTTCACCATGACCAACGGCAAGGCCACCCTCTCCGGCACCGACACTCTGGCCGGCTCCTCCATCCATCTGATGGAAGGCGTCCGCCGTGCTGTCAGCTTCGGCGTGCCTCTGGAGGCTGCCATCACCGCTGCTACTCTGGCTCCTGCCAAGGCCATCGGTATGGACAACGAGATCGGCTCCCTCGCCAACGGCAAGTGCGCTGACTTCGTCCTGCTGGACAAGGACCTGAATGTGAAGGCTGTCTACATCGACGGCAAGAAAGTGGTTTAATTGCTGCGGTGAATCCTCATCGCAGGTTCAATATTGGAAAGGAAGCGTTTTCAAATGAGAATTATCTCTGCTAAAGATTACGAGGGCATGAGCCTTCAGTGCGCCAACCTGATCGCATCTCAGATCATGCTGAAGCCTGACTGCGTTCTGGGCCTGGCCACCGGCGGTTCCCCCGTGGGCACCTACAAGGAGCTGATCGCCAAGTATGAGCGCGGCGAGCTGGACTTCAGCCGTGTCAAGAGCGTCAACCTGGACGAGTATGTGGGTCTGGACATCAACAGCGACCAGAGCTACATCTACTTCATGCGCAGCAACCTGTTCGACCATGTCAACATCGACCTGGCCAACACCAATGTTCCCTGCGGCGTCAACATGGACGCTGAGGGCGAGTGCGCTCGCTATGACGAAGTGATCCGTTCCATGGGCGGCATCGACCTGCAGCTGCTGGGCCTCGGCCCCAACGGCCACATCGGCTTCAACGAGCCCG
>JAHHSJ010000043.1 GCA_020025295.1 Oscillospiraceae bacterium
TAAAAGGGCCAAATGGGTGTTTGGCGGCTGGTTTGGGGTGGGATTCCGGGGTTCAGCCACCCAGACCCCGAGAAGAGATCGCCCAATCCGCCCATTGCCGGGAAAACGACCCTTATTCCCTGTCCTGCGGAATGCCAACCAAGAAGCCATGTTCTCTTCCTTGTCCTTCTGAGCGTCAGCGAAGAATCTTTGCACGGGTAAGCTGCTTCGGGTCGCTTTTCTCCTTCCGCATGACACGGAGGAGGTAACCTGTCCTTCTGAGCGATAGCGAAGAATCTTTACATGGGTAAGATGCTTCGGGTCGCTTTGCGCCCTCAGCATGACACGGAGGTAGCACCCGTCATTCTGAGCGCAGCGAAGAATCTTTGTATGGGTAAGATGCTTCAAGTCGCTTTGTTCCCTCAGCATGACAGGGAGGAGAGCAACTTGTCATTCTGAGCGAAGCGAAGAATCTTTGCACAGGTAAGCTGCTTCGAGTCGCTACGCTCCCTCCGCATGACACGGAGGTAGCACCCGTCCTTCTGAGCGTCAGCGAAGAATCTTTGCGCCGGTAAGCTGCTTCGGGTCGCTTCCTCAGCCCGAATTCGGGGGGTTTTACTTTACCGAACCGCCGATTTGTGCTATGGTAAGGAAATAATATGATTGGTAAGGAGAACTCTATGAAAGAAGTAACCTTGTATACCGACGGCGCCTGCTCCGGCAATCCCGGGCCCGGCGGCTGGGCGGCGATTTTGATGTTCGGAGCCCACAAAAAGGAACTTTCCGGCGGCGAAGTCAACACCACCAACAACCGCATGGAGCTGACCGGCGTCATTCGGGGCTTGCAGGCACTGAAGGAGCCCTGTCAGGTGGAGCTGTACTCCGATTCCAAATATGTCATTGATGCGCTGGAAAAGGGCTGGGCCGAGGGCTGGAAGAAGCGGGGCTGGGTAAAAAGCGACAAAAAGCCGGCGCTGAATGCCGACCTGTGGGAAATCCTGTTGCAACTGTGCAAAATTCATCGGGTGAACTTGCATTGGGTGAAAGGCCACGCCAGCAACCCCTATAATAACCGCTGCGACGAATTGGCAGTGGCAGAGTGGCAGAAATTGAAGTAATTTCTGAGTTTTGAAACAAATCAACCGAAAAAGGACCGAAAATCGGCAAAGAGACGCTGGCTCAGCGGGGGTGCTTTTCCAGCTGGGCTGTGGAAAAATAAGCTTGAATTGCCGAACAGTGTTCCTTCGTTTGGAAGTTTTCCACCGCCGGGCTGCAAAGTCCGGCCTCGTGTTTTTTCTCTTTGATGTCGTTAGAAAGATAGGTAAAGTTTGTTATGTGGTTCTATATTGTATTGCTGGTGCTGGTGGCGCTGTTGGTGTTGTGTCTGGTGGCGCTGAGAATGGCGGAGAAGCTGTTCCACTCCTTCTTTGACCCGCCCAAGCGCTATGACAGCGTGTCGGAGGCCCGCAAAAAGACCCCTCATTATAAGGTTGCCCGGAAGGGCATGGACTTGATGGACACGCTGGAGGTGGAGGATGTGTACCTCACCAGCCGGGACGGGCTGAAGCTGCACGCCTACTACTTCCCTCCGGCGGAGGACACCAAAAAGGTGGTGCTGGGTATCCACGGCTATCACTCCTACGCCAAGCTGGAGTACGGCCCCTTCATCGAGTTCTACCGTTCGCTGGGTTATGGTATGCTGCTGCCGGATGACCGGGCCCACCGTCCCAGTGAGGGAGACTATATCGGCTTCGGCGTAAAGGATCGGCTGGACTGCGTGGATTGGGCCAAGTATCTGGCGCAGCGTCTGGGAGACGAGGGTGATATCCTGATTCACGGCGTTTCCATGGGTGCAGCCACGGTGCTGGGGGCTTCCGGTGAGCCGGATCTGCCCCGTCAGGTCCGGGGCATCGTGGCGGACTGCGGTTTTACCGTGCTTTGGGAGGAATTCCAGACCCGGTTCTGGGAAGCGGTCCGACTGCCCCGGTTCCCCTTCCTGTGGCTGGTGGAGCGCATCAATCTCCACCGTCAGGGCTTCTCGTTCCGGGAACACAGCCCCTTGGAGCAGGTGAAAAAGGCGGCCGTGCCGATTTTGTTCGTCCACGGCAAGGCAGACCCGACCGTGCCGGTGGCGATGGCCCAGCGGCTGTACGACGCCTGCCCCACCAAAAAGGAGCTGCTTCTGGTGGAGGGCGCCGGCCATGCCGAGAGCATCGTGTATGCCCCGGAGGAGTATCATGCCGCCATTCGGAGACTGTTTGGGATTTAAGCAGAAAAAGCACTCCCCAGCTGGGCTATGCCCAGCTGGGGAGTGCTTTGTTGAGCGGAGAGGTGCGGTGGCGCCCGCACCTCTCCAAGAGAGATAACCAGACAATCCTCCGAGAAGAGGATAATCTTACTTCTGATAGACGACCTTGCCGCCCACGATGGTCATGACGCAGCTGGTCTTGAGGATATCCTCCGGGTCACATTCCACGATATTGTGATCCATGACGCAAATGTCAGCGTACAGGTTAGGTGCCAGCGTACCGTAGAGATGCTCGGCATTGGCGGCGCAGGCGGAGCCGTAGGTGTAGGCACTGACGGCCTCCCAAGAAGCGATTTTCTCCTGCGGAATCCAGCCGCCCTCAGGCTTGCCGTCAAAGGCAGACTGGCGGGTGACGGCGTTGTAGATTCCATTGAAGGGGTTGATGTCCACCACCGGGGAGTCGGTGCCGAAGGCCAGCGTGGAGCCGCTGTCCAGAATGCGGCGGAAGGGCCACATCAGCTGGGCACGGTCCAGACCCAGATCACGCTCGATGCCGTTGGGGTCGATCAGGGCGTGAGGGGGCTGGCAGGACGGCAGAACATGGGCCTTGGCCAGACGGGCGATGTCGTCATACTGGAAGTTTTCCAGATGCTCCAAGGTGTGCTGCAAATAAGGCTTATAGCCGTACTTGGCCTCGGCCTCCTGATAGAAGTCCAGCATCAGGTGGATGGCCTGATCGCCGATGGTGTGGACACGCACGGAGAAGTCGTTCTTGTGGGCGCTCAGCACCAGCTTGCGCATTTCATCCGGGGCAACGGTGGGCTTGCCTACTTCGCCGGGATAGGCGGCGTTGGTGTAGGGCTCCTTCAGGTAGGCGGTGTGGCAGGAGGACACGCCGTCAAAGAAGTGCTTCACGCCGTTGCAGTAGAGCATGGGGCCCCGATACTTTTCACGCATCTCAATGGGACGCTCCAGCCCCTTGATGAGGGTGGGATACATATGGACGCGGACGGTCAGCTTGCCCTCCTGCTCCATGCGGGCGTACACATCGTCCCGGAGGAAATCCATGCCGGGAACTGCCATCATGGACATATCGCAGATGGAGGTGATGCCGTAGCTGTTCAGGGTGTGCATGAAGTTTTCGTAGAAGCCGTCAATCACATCGGCCGGGAAGTTGTAGATTTTCTGGCACATGGAGGTGGCTGCCGCCTCGTGGAAGGTGCCGGTAGGCTCGCCGTTTTCGTCACGGTCGATGTGTCCGCCGGGCACATCCGGGGTGTTGCGGTCAATGCCCAGCTTCTTCATGCCGAAGCTGTTGAGCCACATGGTGTGGCAGTCGCCGGAGACCATCACCACCGGGCGATCGGGATAGACCGCATCCAGAGAGTGCTTGGTGGGCAGAACCGGGTTGTCCCACAGGGGATGGTACCAGCCGGCGCCGATGAGCCACTCGTCCTTGGGTACCAGATCGGCCACATCGGCCAGTCCGGCCACGCACTGCTCCTCGCTGGTGTCAGTGAGGCTGACCTTTACCTTGGGGTCGGCATAGAGGCCGGACATAAAGGCGTGGAGGTGGGCGTCGTGGAGACCGGGCAGAATCAGCTGGTCCCCGAAGTCCATCACACGGGTATTTTCTCCGAGAAACCGGTCCAGCAGCTCGAGGCCGCCGGCATGCTGAATCTTGTCCCCCTGAATGGCGACGAAGCCAGAGAAGGTTTCTTTTCCGGTGCCACGGTAAATGTGGGTGCTTTTCAGAATCAGATCGGCTTTTTTCATACTATCTTCTCCTTATCAATCCGATGAACCAAAACTCACTTTGCGTTTTCTTCCAGAGCCCGGACCCGCTTGTTTTCCAGAACCGTCAGGATGATGGTAAACAGGAAGGTCAGGATGTCAGCGACCAGAAGGGACAGCCAGATGCCGTCGGGACCCATGTGGAACACATAGATCATGACCACCATGCAAAGAACGGTGAAAATCAGCATACGGGCGATGCCGGAGACGATGGCGGGAATGATTCGCTCGCAGGCCTGATAGTAGGAGCTGAGGATGGAAACGCAGGAGCCGAGGAAGGCGGCGGCGATGGCCACCTTGATGGCGGGAACGCAGGCCTCTGCCAGCGCACCACGGCCGCAGAACAGCTCGCAAACCGGCAAGGTGAACAGCTCGAACAGCACCACAACCACAGCCACCATCAGGGCGTTGATTACAATGGACTGGTTGAGCAGGCTGCGCAGACGGTCGTAGAGCTTCTCGCCCAGATTGTAGGAGATGATGGGGGTGGTGCCGGAGGACAAGGCGGTGGTGAACATGGTCAGGATGTAGATAATATAGGCGCTGAGGATGGCGTACACGGACAGACCCATCTCATAGCCGATGGAGACCATGATGCGGTTGACGATGATGGTGAACACGGAGACGGAAGCCTGAATGCAGAAGTAGGGCAGAGCGATCTTGATGGACTGACCGACGACGCCCCAGTCAATGTGCAGGTCGGAGGCTTTGTATTTGAACTTGGTGTTCTTGCTGAGGAAGAAGTGGATGCCGAAGAAGGACCAGCCGCCGATGGAGAAGGCGTAGTACCAGCCGGCGCCCACGATGCCGATGGGAACGATGAAGCAGCAGAAGTACAGCCAAGCCACGCCCAGAATGGCGGTGAGGGTCATGGCCCAAGTGGCGATGCCGGGACGCTCATCCAGACGGAAGAACATGACAATGGTCTGACCATAGCCGCAGAAGGGATAGCCAACGCCGAAAATACGAATCATGGTGACGATGGTGTCCATGTATTCATCGGGGGTGCCCAGCAGGCGTGCCACCATGGGGGCAAAGGCGATGAGGAACAGGCCGACGAGGAACATAAAGGCGGCAATGAAGAAGGTGCCGGTGCCGAAGGCCTTGCGGGCGCCTTCCTGATCGCCCTCGCCCATGCGGAGGGCGGCGACGGTGGAAAGACCGATGCCGAAGCCGGTGCCGATGGCGATTTGCAGGTTTTCCAGAGGCATAATCAAACCGACGCAGGCCAGACCGTCTGCACCGGTGCCGTTGCCCAGAATGATGCCTTCAAAGATGACCATGATGGCCTGAGCCAGCATGCCAATCAGGCTGAGTCCGCCGTACTTGATAATCAGGCTGCGGACGGAGTTTTTTGCAAACTCATGGTCGGAAACCGTTCTTGCTTGGACTGCTTGTGCATTTTCTGACATAGTGATACTCCTTTTCTGTGTACACCGACCCTTCGGGAGGATCGGCGGATTTCCGAAGAAATCTGACTGTGCGCTCTTCTCTTGAATTGCTTGGGAAGTTATTTTTTTCCTTTTTTTAAGCAGCTCCTTTTTGAATCAGAGTTTTGAATCAGAGTAAACCGAAGTTCCGCACCGGTGCGGTCTGTGCCCTAAATGTACCGTCAAACTGCACAGTTGGGAATCCTGAATTAAGGTTTGTTTTGTATAAACTGTGGTTTGGACGCGAAAAAAGTACCCACAGCAAGGCTGTGAGTACTCTTTTGTGTGAGAAACTGAGATTATTGTTCAAAATAAATCGAATTTGAGGATCAGCTCGACCCGGTCACCCACGCCGGCTTTTTGGTAAATATTGTGAGTGTGGTATTTGACGGTGCCGGGAGATATAGATAAGGCAGAGCTGATCTCCTGCATACTGTAATTGTCCAGCAGCATGGGGAGCACTTCCGTTTCCCGGGCGCTCAGCCCCAGCTCCTCGGCAAAGCAGCGGCGCTTTTCTGCGGAGGAAGGCTCGGCCGGTTCCGGGACGGGCTGGTTCAGGGAATCGTCCGCCGTGGTGCAGGGGGTGGCGTGGAGCCGACTGAGCAGCAGGCGTCCGCTGTGCTGGATGGCAAAGCAGGCCAACACGATCTGGAGCAGGCTTTCGCTGTAACTGCGGGCTTTGATGTAGGCGTGGGGAGAAACCGGCTCGGTGCAGCCCACAAAGGTGTTGTACAGGCCGTAGTACCAGCTGGCGTAAAAGTCCTCCGCCAGAATGATGACGGTGGAAACGATCATGAGGATCAGCACGATGCGGAATACTGCATAGGAGTCGGAGTTTTCCTTTTGCCGGATTTTCCTCAGTCCGAATATAGACCAGCCAATATAAAACAGCTCACAGGGGACGAAAAAGACGCCGTAGAAGATCATGTTCTTCTCCTGCATCATCGAGATACCGATCAGGAACAGACAAATCAGGGACGGGGATAGAAAATAGATGGGCTTGGGCTTCTCATCCAGCATATAGCACACTACCAGCACCATATCAAAGAGGAGCGCACTGTAAAATAGGCCCTTTACCGCAGTCATTTCTCCGAATACAAGGTTGAACCATGCGGTCAGGGGGTTGTGTACCTCTGTGGCACGGATAATGAGCTCCAAGATCACCTGAAGCAGAAAGTAGGTGCCGACGGCAAGCCATCGCTTTGATTTGTACCTCGCATAAAGAAGCAGACACAAAGTGATTGCACTGAAAAATGTGGCATTCATCACATAGTCCAAGCTGTCCGCAATCAGTTGAAGCAATCCCCTCACCTCTCCTTCCATTCGGCGAATTGCTGTGTCACGGTGGGTATAGTACACACCATGGTACCACAGATTGAAATATCTGTCGATACATTTAAAAAAGAGATAAAAAATTGCGGACCGAATTCGGTCCGCAATTTGGCAGTTACTTCTGATACACGATTTTTCCGCCTACCATGGTGAACACGCAGCTGGTTTCCAGAATTTCCTCCGGTTCGCACTCCAAAAGGTTGTGATCCATGACGCAAATGTCGGCGTACAGGTTCGGTGCCAGCGTGCCGTAGAGGTGCTCGGCATTGGCGGCGCAGGCGGAGCCGTAGGTGTAGGCACTGACGGCCTCCCAAGGAGCGATTTTCTCCTGCGGAATCCAGCCGCCCTCGGGCTTGCCGGTGAAGGAGGATTGGCGGGTGACGGCGTTGTAAATGCTGATGAAGGGGTTCACATCCACCACGGGAGAGTCAGTGCCGAAGGCCAGCTTGGTGCCGTGATCCAGAATGCGGCGGAAGGGCCACATCAGCTGGGCACGGTCCAGACCCAAGTCACGCTCGATGCCGGCCGGGTCGGTGACCACATGGGGCGGCTGGCAAGAGGCCAGCACATGGGCTTCGGTCAGTCGGGCGAGGTCGTCATACTGGAAGTTTTCCAGATGCTCCAAGGTGTGCTGCAAATAAGGCTTATAGCCGTACTTGGCCTCGGCCTCCTGATAGAAGTCCAGCATCAGATGAATCGCCTGATCGCCGATGGTGTGGACACGCACCGACAAGTCATTCTTATGGGCGCTCAGCACCAGCTTGCGCATCTCATCCGGGGCAACGGTGGGCTTGCCCACATCGCCGGGGAAATAGGCGTTGGCGTAAGGCTCTTTCAGGTAGGCGGTGTGGCAGGAGGACACGCCGTCCATGAAATGCTTCACGCCGTTGCAGTAGAGCATGGGGCCTTGATACTTGGCCCGCATTTCCAGCGGACGCTCCAGCCCCTGGATGAGGGTGGGGTACATATGAACTCGGACGGTCAGCTTGCCCTCCTGTTCCATGCGGGCGTACACATCGTCCCGGAGAAAGTCCATGCCGGGCACCGCCATCATAGACATATCGCAAATGGAGGTAATGCCGTAGCGGTTCAGGGTGTGCATAAAGTTCTCGTAGAAGCCGTCGATGACCTCCGGGGGGAAGGAATACACCTTCTGGCAGATGGAGAAGGAGGCGGCTTCATGAAATACGCCGGTGGGTTCACCGGTTTCGTCCCGGTCGATTTTGCCGCCGGGAATATCGGGGGTGTTGCGGTCGAAGCCCAGCTTTTTCATGCCGCAGCTGTTGAGCCACATGGTGTGGCAGTCTCCGGAGACCATCACCACCGGGCGGTCGGGGTAGACCGCATCCAGCGAAGCCTTGGTGGGCAGAGTGGGGTCGTCCCAGAGGGTGTGCCGCCAGCCGGCGCCGATGAGCCATTCGTCCTTGGGGACAAGGGGCGCCACCTCAGCAAGTCCGGCCACGCACTGCTCCTCGCTGGTGTCCGCCAGACTGACCTTCACCTTGGGGTCGGCGTACAGACCGGACATAAAGGCGTGGAGGTGGGCGTCGTGGAGACCGGGCAGAATCAGCTGATCCCCGAAGTCCATCACACGGGTGTGCTCTCCCTGAAAACGCTCCAAAAATTCCGGGCCGCCCACATGGAGAATCTTGTCTCCTTTGACGGCAACAAAGCCGGAGAAGGTGTCGCTGCCCACACCCCGGTAGATGTGGGTGCTTTTCAGTATGAGATCTGCCTGAACCATCAAAACACTTCCTTTTTCTTGAAAAAGTTGGATAATGTCGAAAAAATGTATCAAAATCGGTCATAGGCACAAAACCATTCTAGCACCATTGCAACCCGGTGTCGAGAAGAAAACGGCAGGCAGAGGGATACTCTGCCTGCCGTTTGGAATTAAAAGTAAAACAGCTCCTCGAATTTTTTGTCCAGTGCGATGCACAGGAGAAGAGCCAATTTTGCGGTGGGGCAAAACTGACCGGTTTCGATGGAGCCGATGGTATTTCGGGACACGCCCACCATCTGCGCCAAGGCCGCCTGCGACAGCTTTTGCTCCGTTCGAGCCTCTTTCAGCCGATTTTTCAGAACCAGTGCTTCATCCATCGTCTGTTGCAGCCCTCTTACCAAATCTGCGTCAGATAGGCGAACACCAGCAGCACCGTCAACGCACCCCAGCCGATGCCGAGGGCCAAACACCGATCTGTTTTGTAGCGGGTCCACTTATAGAGGTGCTGAGCGCAGTTAATGGAACAAATCACGGCATAGACATCCTGATAGGGCAAATTGCGGAATATTTTGACCACCATCAGGAATAAACAGAAAAACAAACCCACCAGCATACCCACATAGCAGGCCTTATCCTGAATCGCCAGATCCCGCTCGTCCATGGATTTTTTGCCTTCCGATTGTGCCTGCTTCAAAATCTCTTCCTTTGTCATGGGGAACCCCTCCTTTGGTGGTTTGATGCCAAGTTTTCTTTGCATCCTCAGTATAGCGATGCCAAGTGTACTTGTCAATAGGGAGCGGAAAATTCTGCAAAAAAACCGGGTGCGTATCCCATGGATACGCACCCGGTTCTGTGTGTATGAATCCGGAATCAATCGCAGAACTCGATGTAGTTGTCCTCCAGCTTAGCCACCTTAGCGAGGCTTTCCACACGGACGCCCATCTCACGCAGGCGCTTGCCGCCGGGCTGGAAGGCCTTTTCCACGGCGATGCCGCAGCCCACCAGCTCTGCGCCGGACTGGTTGACGATGTCAATGAGGCCCAGCAGAGCGGCGCCGTTGGCGAGGAAGTCGTCGATGATCAGCACACGGTCACCGGGGCCGAGGAACTTCTTGCTGACGATGATGTCGTTCACATTGTTGTGGGTAAAGCTGACCACAGTGGAGGAGTAGACCTCTCCGGCGATGTTCTTGGTCTTGCTCTTCTTGGCGAAGATGACGGGCACATCGAATTCCAGTGCGGCGACGCAGGCGATGCCGATTCCACTGGCCTCAATGGTCAGAATCTTGTTGACGCCGGTGCCGGCATACAGGCGAGCCCATTCCCGACCCATTTCCTGAAAGAGCTTCACATCCATCTGGTGGTTCAAGAAGCTGTCCACCTTCAGCACCTCGCCGTGCTCGATAATGCCCTTTTCTCGGATGAGATCCTCCAACAGTTTCATGCAAACGCTTCCTCTCTCTGTGCGTAGTGAATAGATAACAGTATTCTATATCGAAAACCGCCCGGTGGCAACTATAATTTTTCAAAACCGGCTCATTTTTTTCACCTCGTGGGGGGTTCGGGGGAAAAGGGCCAGCGCGTCGGCAGCTTTTGGAAAAAAACTTCGTCCGGAGCTGGTGAATGGGCGGATCGAGGCGTTTGTGGAACCATTGCATTAAAATGAGAAACGGCGCAGCCCGAAGGGGCTGCGCCGTTGGCTGTTTTTGGAAGTCGGATGGTCTGATTATATGTCCTCTTTCCAGTGGTAGCCTCGGTACTGAGGGTCACCGGAGTAATTTTTCACATCCACGGCGTCCAGATCATCGCAGACATACACGGAGATGTGGATGGTGCAGTAGGAAAAGGTGCGGATCAGCTCCTCAACCAGCGCCTCCCCTACATCTGCATCCGAATCTACATAGATGCGAAGGAAGGTTTCCGTGGGCTGCTCGGTGAGAAAGTCCCGAATCTCCCCGGCGTCGGTCAGGGTGTCGGTGGGTATTTTCACCATATTCGTGTGAGTATTCACCTTGCAGTCGGGCACAAGTTCCTGCACCTCGGCGGTGAAATAATCCGTCAGTTCCTCCGCCATTTGGAGCAGAAACACGGAGTCCGTGATTTTGCCGTCCTTCGTGACCCAAAGGGTGATAAGTTCCCTTTCCTCGGTAGTGGCAACCGCAAAGAACTGGTCCTCCAGCAGGAAGGGGCCGTCCTGCTTTTGGTGGACATCCTGATCGATGGTGCAGGTCAGGCCGTAGGTCTGCTGGAGATAGTCGGTGATGTACGAGCGTTTCTCCTCCTGAGAGAGGAGAGAAAAGCGCAGCCGTTCCTCCTGCGGTGTGCTACGGAAGCAGCCGGTGCAGCTGAGCAGCAGCGCACCCAGCAGGATCAGGGCCAATACCATCGTTACCAAGTGTTTTTTCATGTTCCGCATCGTCCTTTCCTCGTCGGTCGGGCTGAAAGGGCAGTCTGGGGTTCGGCATCTGGGGTCAGCCGGGGGCGGTGGATGTGCAGTTGTGGTTTTGCAAGCGGTTTGGGGATATTTTTCCTTTTTTTCGGAGGAACACCCGCTGGTTTTGGGGAAAAAACAGCAAACAGAGGGGTTCTCCGGGCCGACTGTGGAAAACTTCTTGGATTTAGTCCAGTGCTTCGCCCTTGCCGTTGAAGAGGGGCAGCTTTTCCAGGAACAGAATGTCCTTGCGCTTGGCGGCGTCGCCTTCTGCCAGCACCGCCATCTTGCCCACGATGATGCCGCCGGCCTCATTGACCAGATGCTCCATGGCATTCAGGCTCTCGCCGGTGGAAATGACATCGTCCAGAATGAGGACACGCTTGCCCTTGAGCTTCTTGGCGTCGCTGCCGTCCATGAACAGCTCCTGCACGCCCTTGGTGGTGATGGACTCGTAGCGGACGGAGAACACGCCGTCCATGTAGGCCTTGGCAGCCTTGCGGGCCAGCATATACTCGTTGCGGCCGCTCTGACGGGCCATTTCGTGGATGAGGGGGATGGCCTTGGCTTCGGGAGCGATGATATAGTCATACTCCGGAGCAATGGCCAGCAGCTCCCGGGCGCAGGCCTCGGTCAGCTCCACATCACCGAACACCACGAAGCCGGCGATCATCAGATCGGGGGCGATGGGGCTGAGCTTCAGCTGGCGCTTCAGGCCGGCCACGGACAATTCATAAGTCATCATAAAAAATTTCTCTCCTTACACACAAATGGACATGTGTGCTGATTTTACCCTCATTTTAGGACAAAATTTCGAAATGTCAATGAGTCAAACGGAGAAAATTGACAAAAGCGTGAAAAAAGAACGGTTCGTTCCATGCAAAATTTGTCATATTTATGTGGAAAAGGTGATTGTAAAAGACGAAAAAATCCTGTAATATGGAAAAGTAAGAAAGGTACTACCTTAACAACAAATTGGAGGAAGACAAGATGAAGAAATTGCTTGCAATGGTTCTGGCTCTGGCTATGTCCTTTGCTCTGGTCGCCTGCGGCGGCGAGGGAAGCACCACGACCGACGGTTCCGATGTGAAGATCGGCTGCGTTCTGGTGGGCGATGAGAACGAGGGTTACACCTATTCTCACATCAAGGGCATTCAGGAGGCCATCGAGGCTACCGGCATTCCTGCTGAGAATGTCATCATGAAGTACAATGTCCCCGAGGACGAGAAGTGCTACGACGCTGCTGTTGATCTGGTGGAGCAGGGCTGCACCCTGATCATCTCCAACTCCTATGGTCACCAGTCCCACATCCAGCAGGCCGCTATGGACTGCCCCGAGGCTACTTTTGTTGCCTGCACCGGCGATACCGCCAACCAGTCCAACCTGTCCAACCTGAAGAACGCCTTCACCGGCATCTATGAGGCTCGCTACATCTCCGGTGTGGTTGCCGGCATGAAGATCGCTGAGCTGGTCGAGGAAGGCAAGCTGTCCGATGTCAACTACAAGGACGGCAAGGTCAAGGTCGGCTATGTGGGCGCTTATCCCTATGCTGAGGTCGTTTCCGGCTACACCGCTTTCTTCCTGGGCATCCAGAGCGTCTATCCCGATGTGGTGATGGATGTTACCTACACCAACTCCTGGTTCGATATCACCGCTGAGGGCACCGCTGCTGACGCTCTGATGGCAAGCGGCTGCGTGGTCATCGGTCAGCACGCTGACTCCACCGGCGCTCCTGCTGCTGTTCAGGCTGCTCATGAGGCCGGCAAGGTGGTCTACTCCGTGGGCTACAACATCGATATGCTGGAAGTCGCTCCCGATGTGGCTCTGACCAGCTCCACCAACGACTGGGGCAAGTTCTACACCTACGCTTTTGACTGCGCTATGAAGGGCGAGGAGCTCACTACCGATTGGTGCAAGGGCTATGTGGACGGCGCTGTTGGCATCACTCCTCTGGGCACCGCCTGCGCTGAGGGCACCGAAGAGAAGGTTGCTGAGGTCGTCGAGGAGCTGCAGAACGGCACTCTGCACGTGTTTGACTGCTCCAAGTTCACCATCAACGGTGAGCATCCCACTTCCATCCTGATCGACATGGATGGCGACTTCGAGGGTGAGACTGAGGGCGTCAAGGACGGCGTGTTCATGGAGTCCACTCTGCGTTCCGCCCCCGGCTTTACCGCTCGTATCGACGGTATCACCGAGCTGAACTAAGTCAATTACGTTCCTGCAAGGGGAGCTGCACTTGTGCGGCTCCCCTTTTGCGTTTTGTTCCCGGAGGAAATCCACAAAAATCCCGGAAAACGGAACCCCTCAACGGGGAAAAACGCCCTTTTTTTGGTTTTATGGGAAAAAAGTCGTTTTTTGCTTTTCTTTTGACTTTTTGTGCGGTATAATATAGTGCTATTGTGTTTGTATTCGTAAATAAGGTACTACCTTTGGCAACACGATTTGAGTATAGAAACTTGATGAATTTGAAGAGAGAAAGGATGATCGGTTTGGCGCAGACTCCCGTTGTGCAGATGAGAGGCATCTCCAAAACTTTCGGTCCCGTGGTTGCAAACTCCAAGGTGAATCTGGAGCTGTATCCCGGTGAAATCCTGTCCCTGCTGGGTGAAAACGGCAGCGGCAAGACCACTTTGATGAATATGCTGTCCGGTATCTATTTCCCCGACGAGGGCCAGATCTTCGTCAACGGCGAGGAAGTGACCATCGCCTCCCCCAGAGACGCCTTTGCCCTTCGCATCGGCATGATCCATCAGCACTTCAAGCTGGTGGATGTGTTCACCGCTGCGGAGAACATCGTTCTGGGTCTGGAAGGCAGCGTGATGCTGGATCGCAAGCAGGTGGCCGCCCGTGTGCGGATGATCTGCGAGAAGTACGGCTTTGATGTGGACCCGGACCAGAAGGTCTACAACATGTCCGTGTCCCAGAAGCAGACGCTGGAAATCGTTAAGGTGCTGTATCGTGGCACCGACATCCTCATTCTGGATGAGCCCACCGCCGTTCTGACTCCTCAGGAGACGGAAAAGCTGTTTAAGGTCCTCAAAAACATGAAGGAGGACGGCAAGAGCGTGGTCATCATCACCCACAAGCTGCATGAGGTGATGGAGGTTTCCGACCGTGTGGCGGTGCTGCGTAAGGGCGAGTATATCGGTGAAGTGCTTACGGCGGATACCAATCCGCAGGAGCTGACCAATATGATGGTGGGACATCAGGTGTCCCTGAACATCCAGCGTCCTGAGCCGAAGAATCCCCGGCCCCGTCTGGTGGTGGAGCACCTGTCCGTGAAGGACAGCGAGGGAATCCCGGCCGTGAAGGATGTCAGCTTCACCGCAAACAGCGGCGAGGTGCTGGGCATCGCCGGTATTTCCGGCTGCGGCCAGAAGGAGCTGCTGGAGGCCATTGCCGGCCTGCAGCCGGCTGAGCAGGGCAGCAGCGTCGTCTATCTGGGCGAGAACGGCGAGCAGGAGCAGCTGGTGGGTCTTTCCGCCCGTCAGGTGCGTGCCAAGGGCGTGGCTCTGTCCTTCGTCCCGGAGGACCGACTCGGCATGGGTCTGGTGGGTGACATGAACATCCCGGACAACATGATGCTGCGCTCCTATTCCGAGGGCAAGGGTCCCTTCGTCCGCCGCAAGGGTCCCCGTAAGCTGGCAGAGCAGGTGGTCAAGCAGCTGGAGGTAGTCACCCCCGGTCTGGACACCCCGGTCCGCAAGCTGTCCGGCGGCAATGTGCAGAAGATTCTGCTGGGCCGTGAAATCGCCGCCGCCCCCAATGTGCTGATGACCGCCTACGCCGTGCGTGGTCTGGACATCAACAGCAGCTACGCCATCTACGATCTGGTGAACCAGCAGAAGGAGCAGGGCTGCGCCGTCATTTTCGTCGGCGAGGATCTGGATGTGCTGCTGGAGCTTTGTGACCGGATTCTGGTGCTTTGCTCCGGTCAAGTCAACGGTATTCTGGACGGACGCACCGCTACGAAGGAGCAGGTGGGTCTGCTTATGACCAATCTTCATAGCAAGGAAGGAGGGGCGGAGCATGAATAAGACCAACGCTTCCAAAACGCCTTTGATCCGTATCGCAAAACGGGACGACCTGCCCCATTGGAAGGGCTGGCTCATCCGCATCATCGCCGTGCTTCTGGCTCTGGTGGTGGACGGCCTGCTCATCTATGCGATCGTGCATCTGAACCCGGTGGAGGTCTACCGTGCCATGTACGAGGGCGCTTTCGGCACCTCTCGCCGTGCGTGGGTTTCCATCCGTGACGCCGCCGTGCTGCTGTGCATCGGCGTGGGACTTGCCCCTGCCTTTAAGATGAAATTCTGGAATCTGGGCGCAGAAGGCCAGATCCTGATTGGCGGTATCGCTACCGCTGCCTGTATGATCTATCTGGGCACCAGCGTTCCCAACTGGCTGCTGCTGGTCGTCATGGCTGTGGTTTCCATCGCCGCCGGCGCCATCTGGGGTCTCATCCCCGCCGTGGCAAAGGCCCGCTGGGACACCAACGAGAGCCTGTTTACCCTGATGCTCAACTATGTAGCCATCCAGCTCACCAGCTATGCGGTGGCCTGCTGGGAAAACCCCTTCGGCTCCAACACCGTGGGCATCATCAACCAGAACAATATGGCCGGCTGGTTCCCCCGGTTGTTCGGTCAGACCTACGGTCTGAATGTGCTGCTGGCTGTGGTGCTGATGGTGGGAATGTACGCCTACCTGAGCCATACCAAGCAGGGCTATGAGATCGCCGTTGCCGGCGAAAGCCAGAACACCGCCCGTTATGCCGGTATCAACCTGACGAAGGTGTATATCCGCACCATGGTGATTTCCGGCGCTATCTGCGGCTTTACCGGCTATATCTGCGTGGCCGGCGCAAGCCACACCATCTCCACCAATACCGCCGGCGGTCGTGGCTTTACCGCAATCATCGTGGCATGGCTGGCAAAGTTCAACCCCTTTATCATGGTGATTATCTCCTTCCTGCTGACCTTCCTCTCCAACGGTTCCGCAGAAATCGCCAGCCGCTACAACCTGAATGACTACGCCGCTCAGATGATCGAGGGCATCATCCTGTTCTTCATTCTGGGCAGTGAATTCTTCATCAACTACCGTCTGATCTTCCGGGGAAAGGAGGAGGCTCATGAGTAACTTCATCTCTCTTTGGCAGGCAGCCATCACCTTCGGCACCGTCATCCTGTTCGGCGCTCTGGGCGAGCTGATTACCCAGAAGTCCGGCAACCTGAACCTGGGTACCCCCGGTATCGTCTATCTGGGCGGCATCGGTTCTCTGGCCGGCGCCTTCATCTATGAGAACACCGCAGCGAACCCCAACTCCGTGGTGGGCGTCATCGTGGCCCTTGTCTGTGCCATCATTGCCAGCGCTCTGGGCGGTCTGGTGTACGCCTTCCTCACCATCACCCTGCGTGCCAACCAGAATGTCACCGGCCTGACCCTGACCATCTTCGGTTCCGGCGTGGCAAACTTCTTCGGCGGCAGCCTGAATAAGCTGGCCGGCGGCGTGGGTCAGATCAGCGTCGGCATCACCAGCTCCGGCTTCCGTGCCGTGACGCCCCTGAGCAATCTGGGCCTGCCGGGCAAGCTGTTTTTCAGCTATGGCTTCCTCACCTATGCAGCCATCCTGCTGGCGATCCTTGCCTCGGTGTTCTTCAACCGCACCCGTAAGGGCCTCAATCTCCGTGCTGTGGGCGAGTCCCCGGCAACCGCCGACGCCACCGGCATCAGCGTCAGCCGCTATAAGTATGTGGCGACCTGCGTGGGCGCAGCCATTACCGGTCTGGGCGGCGTGTTCTACACCATGAACTATGTCAAGGGCACTTGGGCCAACGACGGTACCATGGAGAGCCTTGGCTGGCTGGCTCTGGCACTGGTGATTTTCTCCAGCTGGAAGAGCCTCAATGTCATCTGGGGCAGCTACCTCTTCGGTATCCTCTATTGGCTGTACTTCTATATCGGCGGCCTGAGCCGTTACAGCCAGGAGCTGTTCAAGATGCTCCCCTATGTGGTCACCATCGTGGTTCTGGTGGTGTCCAGTATGCGTCAGAAGAAGGAAAATACCGGTCCTGCCGCACTGGGTCTCAGCTACTTCCGCGAAGAGCGCTGAGCCAAGTTTTACACAAGCAAAAGCGTCCCCGTTTGCACAACGGGGACGCTTTTTTTGTTGAGTTTTTCCGGATTCGTGTTACACTAGAGGCTAAGCTCACCGTGGTGAGCGCCCTATATAATATGTATACACCGGCGTTGGGGAAACCGCAGCGCCGGGCGGATTCCCGGAACGGGACGGAAGGAGAAATCAACATGGGACAGGGACAGAAGCTGTTCAACGAGGCGGTGGAGCATTATAACCACGCCATTGAGCTGGTAAAGATGCTCTATCAGGTACATTGGGACGCAGAGAAACAGTTCAGCGGTCGGGCGGAGCGGATGAATCCCCAGCAGCCGCTGATTTACTTCGACCTCATCCTGCAGGCGGTGCTGCTGAGTCTGGCGGTGAGTGACGAGAACTTCGATCCGCTGGAGCGGCAGTATGTGGAAAAAATCACCGACTACGGCGATTTGACCGACTATCTCCGTTGGTGGAGCCGGGGCAAGACCGACTTCACTTGGGAGCAGATCGCCGCCATGGATACCCGTACCCAGCGCCAGCTGGTGGCCATGCTGCCGGATGTGCTGGACCAGCTGTGTGATGACTTTGTGGCGCCGCTGGCTAAGGTGGACTCCGCCATCCGGGAGACGAACTTTCTGGCCCAGCTGACGGAGGAAATCTACCGCATCAGCTCCACACTGGGCTATATGGACGGACAGGTGACGGCGGAGGAGGCGGACGCTTCGGCGGATATGATTGAACGGCTGCTGAGCCGCCGCTGGAAGCAGATGCTGTGAGGATGAGAGGGGCGATCCGCTGGGCGGCACTTCCCTGTCATTCTGAGCGTCAGCGAAGAATCTTCTCCTCCGACAGGCACAGTTTCTGGCTGTTTTGGTCGCCATATGCCCTCGAAAGGGTCGAACGGGCGGCAGAACGGGTCAAAAACCGGGCGGAGCCGTCGTACCCTCCGCAGACAGGCAGGAAGAGCGAGTTTGTCAAAGAAAGACACAAAAACCAACAAA
>JAHHSJ010000044.1 GCA_020025295.1 Oscillospiraceae bacterium
AAAACCGCCGAGATACGACAAAAAGCGGCAGGTGTCTTTTGACACCTGCCGCTTTCGCATATATTAGGCTCGTTTTGCCGCAAAGGACACCCAGCCCTCCCGGTCTTCCCGACGGAAGATGGCAAAGCCGTTTTTCTCGAGTGCAGCCTTCACATCCTCCGCCCGGTGCTCGATGATACCGGAGCAAAGGAACACGCCGTCAGGGGCGAGGAAATCCCCCACATAGGCGCTGAGGGGAATAATCACATCCGCAATGATGTTGGCCAGCACCAGAGGATACTTGCCCTCCAACGCCTTAGCAAGCGCCTCATCGCCGGTCACATCGCCGCAGTAGACCTGCAAGCGATCCTCCACCCCGTTGAATCCGGCATTTTCTGCCGCCACAGACACCGCCTTGGGGTCAATGTCGCAGCCCTTAGCCTCACTGGCGCCCAGCACCAGAGCGGCAATCGCCAGAATACCGCTGCCGCAGCCCAGATCCAGCACCGGCTGACCGGGCACCACATACTGTTCCAGTCCCTCCAGACACAGCCGGGTGGTGCCGTGGCTTCCGGTACCGAAGATCAGGCCGGGATTCAGGTACACCGGTACTCTGCCCTCCGGCAGCGCCTTGCCCCGTTCCCATTCCGGCACCACATAGAGCTTTTCGCCCACCGGGAAGGCCTCGTAATACTTCTGCCAGTTGTGGGCCCAGTCCTCCTCCCGGAGAGACTTGGTTTCCACCTCCAGCGAGCCGCAGTCGGCGTCGGTGCGGCTGCGGAACAGCTCCATACCGCCCTTCAGCTCCGCCAGACGGGCGTGACCGTCCTCATCGTCGGTGAGGTAGCACTTGACCCGGTTCATGCCGGCTCGGGATGCCTTCAAATCCTCATCCACCTCGTCCCAGCAGTCCCGGTTCTCGTCGGCGAACAGGTCGAAGTCCGCCTCTTCCTCCACCAAAAGGCCGCCGATGCCCAGTGCGGTGAGATAGGCGCACACCGGCTCAATGCCCTGCGCCGTGGTATTTATCGTCACTTCCAGCCAAATCTGATCCATGAAAGAAACCTCCTGTGCATACTTGTTCCCATTTTACCCTATCTCGCCGCCCCTGACAACCCCACTTGCCACCCCGGCGCAAGTCTGATACACTGGGGTGGAAAAGGAAGTGATTGCATGGATTGGGAAACCGGAATGAGAGAGGCCATTGCCTTGGGCAAAACCGCCGCAGCGTTGGGCGAGATTCCCGTGGGGGCGGTCATTGTCAAGGACGGCACCGTCGTCGGCCGGGGCTACAATCGTCGAGAAACCGACCACGACGCCACCGGACACGCAGAAATGATGGCGATTCGGGACGCCTGCCGCACCCTCGGCGCTTGGCGTCTGAGCGGCTGCACCCTCTTTGTCACGCTGGAGCCCTGCCCCATGTGTACCGGAGCCATTCTCCAAAGCCGCATTTCCCGGGTGGTGTTCGGCGCTTTCGATGAAAAGGCAGGCTGCTGCGGCAGCCGGATGAACCTCACCGCCGGGGATTTGGAAGGCTCTGTGGAGGTTTACGGCGGCGTTTTGGAGGAAGCATGTGGAAATCTGCTGAATGATTTCTTTCATTCTCTGAGAAAAAGCGAAAAATAAGCAGGATTTCATTCTTTTGTAACAATATCGTGTGAACTTTCGTAATATTCCCTTGGTATTATAATCCTGCAACAAAAAGCTTTTTCATTTTCTTTCCTAATGAGATTCGGGGTGAGTACGGAGTGGTGACCGTGTTCAGCCCGATTTCTCATTTTTGGGAAATTTTTCTCATTTCATACTTTTGTAATATTTTCTTGTGAATTTTCGTAATATTCCCTTGGTATTATACAAACATCGAAAGCAAGCTTTTTCATTTTCATCCTTTTGGAAGTTTGAGGTACAACCGGGTGGTGTCCGGATGTACCTCCTTTCCATTTTATGGCCGGATTTTGTCCGGCCTTTTTTTCTGTCCGGTTCGACGCTAAGTTGCTTTTCCTGCCGGGGGTGTGTATAGTATAGGAGTGAGATTTCGATTCCCGTTAGGAGAACACTATGTACAACACCATCTTTTTCGATCTGGACGGCACCCTCACTGACCCTGCCGAGGGTATCACCGGCGCCGTCGCCCACTCCCTCCGGGAAATGGGGTTGGAGCCCGGTGACCGGAAGGCGCTGGTTTCCTTCATCGGCCCTCCCCTGTTTGATTCCTACGCCCAAACCTACGGCTTCAATGAGGAGCAGACCCGGCAGGCGGTGACTTACTTCCGGGACTACTTCCAGCGGCAGGGCATCTTTGAAAACCGGGTGTTTGATGGCATCCCGGAGCTGCTGGAGAACCTCCATCGCTCCGGCAAGACCATCGTGCTGGCCTCCTCCAAGCCGGAGGTTTTTTGCCGTCAGATTCTGGAGCATTTTGGCTTGCTTCGCTGGTTTGACTTCGTCGCCGGCGCTACCTTCGACGAAAGCCGGGTGGAAAAGGCGGATGTGCTCCGCTATGCCCTCGATTCCCTGCACCTTACGCCCGACCACAGCATGGTCATGGTGGGTGACCGCAAGCACGATGCGGACGGCGCCCGTCAGGTGGGGCTGGACTGCATCGGGGTGCTCTACGGCTACGGCTTAGAGGAAGAACTGGAGCAAGCCGGCTGCGCCCACATCGCTCCCACGGTGGAGGCGCTCAAGCAGCTGCTGCTTTCCTGATTTTTGTTTACCCCGGGCGGGAAATGGTGTAAACTATTCTTACTTACGAAAAAAGGAGACCCGTATATGGCTCGCATCCCCATGAAAAGTGAACCCATTGCCCTGCTGGCGGAAACAGCCGATCTGCTGATCTCCCGTGGCAGCGGTGACGCTGCCCTGCTCTACCTCTACCTGCTGCGCAAGCACGGCGAGTATGACCCCACCACGGCAAAAACCGACCTCAAGTGGACTTCCGCTCAGGTGATGAGCGCCTTTGCCCACCTGCGGGAGCTGGGTCTGGTGGAGGACCCCACCCCGGAGGAACGGAAAACCGCCCCTCAGGCGGAGGACTGCCCCCACTACACCTCGGAGGACATCTCTTCGGAGCTGGCCGCCGACGGCTCGGACTTCAAGGCGCTGCTCAACGAGATGGAGCATCTGCTGGGCAAGACCTTCTCCGCCACGGATCTGCGTATTTTACTTGAACTTTACGACCATCTGGCTCTGCCGGCTGAGGTGCTGATGGAGCTGACCGCCTTCCTGATTGAAGAGACCGAAGCCAAGTACGGCCCCGGCCGCCGTCCCCGTATGGGTGAAATCAAGGCCGCCGCCTACCGCTGGAAGAAAAACGGCATCGACACCCTCGAAGACGCCGACAGCTACATCAAGAAGCAGAACTACTTCAAAAGCCGGGAGGGTGAGCTGCTCCAGTGCGTGGGCATCACCAACCGCAGCGCCATCGAGGGCGAGCGGCGCTTCCTCCACCAGTGGACGGAGTGGGGCTTCGGCCCGGACGCCGTGCGGATGGCGTATGAGCGGACGCTGCTCCGGGTGGGCAGCATGAAATGGCCCTACTGCAACGGCATTCTCCGCCGCTGGAACGACAAAAACGCCCACACCCCGGAGGAAATTCAGGCTCTGGAAAAGGGCAGCAAGCATTCGGTGCTGAACAATCAGCCTTCCAAACCCGGCTCCCCCCAGTCGGTTCAGGTCCCCTCCAACGCCCGGCAGAATGCGGAATGGATGCAGCGTATGCTGGAGAGTGAGGACAACTAACACCCCGTCAAAGGAGGATGCTCCATGGCATATACATCAGAAGTCATCAAACGGGCCACCGCCCAGCTGGAACACAAGCGCTCCGCCCATCAGATGGAGCAGCGCATCCTGCGCCGTCAGCTCTATGAGGAAATCCCTCAGCTCAGCGACATCGACCGCCAGCTTCGGGCCGGTATGCTCTCTTTGGCTGCCGCCGCCTTCAATTTCGGCACCGATCCTGCCAAGCGTGTGGACGAGCTGCGCAAGCAGAATCAGGACTTGCAGCAGCAGCGCCGCCAGCTGCTCATCGACGCCGGGCATGACCCGGAATGTCTGGACGACAAGCCCATGTGTCCCGACTGCGAGGATCGGGGCTGGATCGGCGCCAGCATGTGCCACTGTCTCCGGGAGCTGTGCGCCGCAGAGCAGATCGCCAGCCTGTCCTCTATGCTGGACTTGGGCGAGCAGAGCTTTGAAACCTTTTCGCTGGACTGGTACTCCACTGAGTACGACGGCGAGCTGGGGATGTCTCCCCGGGAGAATATGGCTCTGGTGGAGCGCATCTGCCAGAACTACGCCCAGAAATTTGGCAAATTCATGGTGCAGAACCTGTTCCTCACCGGTCAGCCCGGTCTGGGCAAGACCTTCCTCTCCGCCTGCATCGCCCGGGTGGTGAGTGAAAAGGGGTTCAGCGTGGTCTATGACACCGCCGTGAATATCTTTACCCACTTTGAGGACGACAAATTCGGCCGGGGCGACGATGCCGCAGCCGCCG
The DNA here is from genome assembly GCA_020025295.1 of Oscillospiraceae bacterium. Lineage (GTDB taxonomy): Bacteria > Bacillota > Clostridia > Oscillospirales > Oscillospiraceae > UMGS1766. The sequence continues at coordinate 4,478 of JAHHSJ010000044.1, forward strand.
TGCAGCGGTATCTCACCTGTGACCTGCTGATTCTGGACGATCTGGGCAGTGAGTTGTCCAGCCAGATGACCCAGTCCTCCCTGTACACCCTCATCAACACCCGTCTGATGGGCGATAAGCACACGGTGATCTCCTCCAACCTCTCCATGGAGGACATTCGCCGCCGGTATCAGCCCATGATTGCCTCCCGTCTGGAAGGCGAGTACCGGGAGCTGACCTTTGTGGGTCAGGATATTCGGGTGCTGCGGAAAAACCGGAGATAAAACAGAAGAAACTTGCAAACCGAGGATGGTTCATGGAACCATCCTCGGTTTTTTGTTTTTTATCCACACCGATTCGCCCCTTGCTGTGGACGGGGTGAAAAAGGCGGTCATTCTCCCCGTTTTTCCGTTGAAGGCCCCCAGTTTGTGCCCCCGTCCTGTGGGTCGTTTCCGTAAAACCCGCCGGAACCGGGGAAATCCAAAAACTTTTCCACAGCGTAACCGGAAAACTACAAAAGATGCTTCGGTCGCTGCGCTCCTCAGCATGACAACCCCACGGCACGACGGGAGCAGGGCGTATCCTCGTTTCTCCGTGGTTTCACTTTTTAAATTTACATAATCTGAAAATTACAACTTTTTCCCGTTATTTTTCTGTTACATCACGGAAACTACCGTATTTTTTCGTATTGCCCGACGGTTTTCCCTAAACTTTAATTTCCATTTTCTGGTAATTTTATAGAGAAAGAGGTGATGCGTATGACCGCAAAAAAACGCAGCGGCCTATTTGACAGCCAGCGAGTGCTGTATCTTCCGGTGGAGTACATCGTCCCCAACCCGAACCAGCCCCGCACCCACTTCGTCCGTCAGGGCTTGGAGGAGCTTGCCGACTCCATCGCCCAGCACGGCATCCTGCAGCCCCTCTCGGTTCGGGAGCTGCGGGGACGGTATCAGCTCATTTCCGGTGAGCGCCGCCTCCGGGCGGCTCGCATGGCAGGGCTCACCGCTGTCCCCTGCATCGTAGTAGATGTCAACGATACCGAGTCCGCCCTTCTGGCGCTGGTGGAAAACCTCCAGCGTCGGGATCTGGACTTTCTGGAGGAAGCCCAAGCTCTGCGGCGACTGATTTTGCAGCATGGACTGAGTCAGGAAGAAGCCGCCCGTAAGGTGGGCAAAAGCCAAAGTGCCGTAGCCAACAAGCTGCGATTGCTGAAGCTGTCCCCGGAGGTACTGGATACCGTAAAGCGAGCTGGGCTGAGTGAACGCCACGCCCGGAGCCTGCTGCGGCTGCCGGAGGAAATGCGCTTGGATGCCGCCAAAGCCATGGCAGAGCAGCAGCTCACCGTAGCCAAGGCGGAAGCCTATGTGGACAAGCTGCTCTCTCCCCCGCCGGAACCGCCCAAAAAGAAATCCCCGGTCTATCACATTCGAGATGTCCGCTTTTTTCTCAACACCATTGACCGTTCCGTGCGGCTGATGCAGTCCGCCGGCGTGGCCGCCACCACGGAACAGGTGCGGAGCAACGGAATGCTTAATCTCACCGTCCGCATCCCCGTGGAGGACTCTACCCCCCAAACGACCCGCTAATTCTTCCCTGTCCTTCCGCCTTGTTGTCCTTTTGCCGAATTTTTGCCAATTTTGTCGCACAAAAGCAGGGATTGTTTCACGTGAAACAATCCCTGCTTTTCCCTTGCAATCAGATGCAAATTATTCTATAATATAATCTGTATCGGTATCAATACAGGAGGAAAAACCATGGGAACCAGACGCATTGTTGTGGCAAATCAAAAGGGCGGCGTAGGCAAAACTACCACCGCTGTGAATCTCTCCGCTGCGCTGCATGAAGCCGGCAAGCGTGTACTACTGGTCGATTTCGACCCCCAGGGTAACGCCACCAGCGGATTCGGTGTGGATAAAAACACCGTTTCTCCCAGTGTCTACGATGTAGTGCTGGGGGCTGTGGACACGGAAAAGGCCATTGTTTCCACCCCTTATGGCGATGTGCTGCCTGCCAACAAGGCGCTGGCTGGTGCAGGCATCGAACTGGTGGATTTTGAACGCCGGGAATTTCTGCTCTCCGACGCTTTGGACAAAGTGGAGGATCGGTATGACTTTATCATCATCGACTGTCCTCCCTCCCTCGAGCTACTGACCCTGAACGGTCTGGTCGCCGGTAAGAGCGTCCTTATCCCGGTGCAGTGTGAATATTACGCACTGGAAGGTCTGAGCGACCTGATGAACACCCTGCGGCTGGTGAAACGCCGCCTCACCTCGGACATTCAGGTGGAAGGCGTGCTGCTCACCATGTACAACGGCCGCACCAACCTGAGTATGCAGGTAGCAGAGGAAGTGAAGCGTCACTTCCGGGGTCAGGTCTACGCCACGGTCATCCCCAGAAACACCCGTCTTGCCGAGGCTCCCAGCCACGGCAAGCCCGTCATTGCCTACGATAAGTGGAGCAAGGGCACCCGGGCCTATCAGGCTCTGGCGAACGAGGTACTGGAGCAAAAGTGATTTTTCCAATGTTTCACGTGAAACATTTCCATTATTTTCACAGCAAGGAGTGAATCCGAATGGCAAAGAAACGAGAATCCGGTCTGGGCCGGGGTCTGGACGCCCTGATGGGCAGCGGACCCTCAAGTCTGCTGGATGACGCCCAGAACAGCGGCGGCGTGACGATGCTCCCCATTTCTAAGGTGGAAGCCAACGCCGCACAGCCCCGAAAGCTGTTTGACGCTGAATCACTCAGCGATTTGGCGGATAGCATTGCCACACACGGCATTTTACAGCCCATTACCGTCCGTCGGCTCCAGTCCGGCTACTATCAGATCATTTCCGGCGAGCGCCGCTGGCGTGCCGCCCGGGAAGCTGGTCTGAATGAAGTCCCGGTGCTGGTCATCGAGGCGGACGACAAGAAAGTCATGGAGCTTTCCCTCATCGAAAACCTCCAGCGTGAGGACCTGAATCCCATGGAAGAGGCGGCCGGTTATCGCCGTCTGATGGATGAATTCGGTCTAAATCAGGAAGAATGTTCCGAGCGTGTGGGCAAAAGCCGCTCTGCCGTGGCAAATGCCCTGCGTCTGATGAATCTGCCGGAGCCGATTCAGGCGATGGTAGAGGACGGTCGGCTCACCGCCGGTCACGCCCGTTGTCTGGTTCCGGTGACTGATCCGGCCTTGCAGCAGAGTCTGGCGGAAAAGATTGCCAACGATGGACTTTCCGTCCGTCAGGCGGAACAGCTGGTGAAGAAGCTCACCACTCCCCAGAAGGAGAAGGAAACGCCGGCCAAGGACCCGCTGGCGGTGGATTACGCCGCTGTTGCTGCCAAGGAACTGGGCGAAAAGCTGGGCCGTCGGGTGAAAATCACCACCGGCAAGAAGAGAGGAAAACTGGAGTTAGAGTACTACGGCGTGGACGATCTGAACGATCTGCTGGATGCACTCGCTCTGATCAAAAAGTATCAAAAGTAAGAAATAACTCTGAGAAAGAGAGGAATATCCATGTTAGACATCAAATTTGTTCGTGAGAACCCGGATGTGGTAAAGCAGAACATCAAGAATAAGTTCCAGGACGAGAAGCTGCCCATGGTGGACGAGGTCATCGAGCTCTACGGCCGCCAGCTGGAAGCCAAGCAGGCCGCCGAGGCTTTGCAGGCCAACCGCAACGCTCTGTCCAAGAAGATCGGTCAGCTGAAGGGTATGGCCAAGAAGGACCCGGAGAACGCCGCCAAGTACGAGGCCGAGGCTAACGAGATTCAGGCTCAGGTGGTCCGTGAGGCCGACCAGCGTGAAAAGCTGGAGAAGGAAGCCGACGAGCTGGCTGTCCGTGTCCGTGACATTATGATGAAAATTCCCAACATCATCGACCCCTCTGTGCCCATCGGCCCCGATGATTCCTGCAATGTGGAGGTTCAGCGCTTCGGTGAGTGCAAGCCCGCGGAGTTTGAGGTTCCCTACCACGCCGACATCATGGCTGCCTTCAACGGTCTGGATCTGACCAGCGCACGCCGTGTTTCCGGCACCGGTTTCTACTATCTGCTGGGCGACATCGCCCGTCTGCACGAGGCAGTGCTGGCCTACGCCCGTGACTTCATGATTAACAAGGGCTTCACCTATGTGATTCCCCCTTACATGATCCGTGGCGAGATGGTGGAGGGTGTCATGTCCTTCCCCGAAATGGACGCCATGATGTACAAGATTGAGGACCCCGAAAACAAGGACCCCAAGAACAGCCTGTACCTGATCGGCACCAGTGAGCACTCCATGATCGCCCGTTTCAACGGTCAGATCATCCCCGACTCCGAGCTGCCTCTCACTCTGACCTCCTATTCCCCCTGCTTCCGCAAGGAGAAGGGCTCCCACGGTCTGGAGGAGCGTGGCGTGTACCGCATCCATCAGTTTGAAAAGCAGGAAATGATTGTCATTTGCAAGCCCGAGGACTCCATGGACTGGTACGAGAAGCTGTGGCGCAACTCCGTGGAGCTGTTCCGTTCTCTGGATATTCCCGTCCGTCAGCTGGAGTGCTGCTCCGGCGATCTGGCGGATCTGAAGGTCAAGAGCTGCGACATTGAGGCTTGGTCTCCCCGTCAGCAGAAGTTCTTCGAGGTCTGCTCCTGCTCCAATCTGGGCGACGCTCAGGCTCGCCGTCTGGGCATCCGCTACAAGGAGAGCTATGAGGTCACCGATAAGAAGGGCAAGACCGTCACCAAGACCCGCAATGTGCTGGCTCACACGCTGAACAACACCTGCGTGGCACCTCCCCGTATGCTGATTGCCTTCTTGGAGAACAACCTGCAGGCCGACGGCAGCGTGGTCATCCCCGAGGCTCTGCGTCCCTACATGGGCGGCAAGGCCAAGCTGGAAAAGGCCAACACCTACATTCCCCCTCAGAACTAAAAAAACCGTTTATCCCTTGGGGCGCAAGGGCTTGCACTCTTCGTCCCGGGGGTTCAGACAGGGAGTACCGCCCTGTCTTTACTCCGGCGGTATTCCTCCGATTCCAAGCAAAAAGGAGGTTATCTTATGGAATTTCTCCTGCTCGTCGTGATTATTGTCGTGCTGGTTGCCCTGTTCAAATCCAAAGGGCCGAACGGTAAGGCGAAAACTGACAGCACGCATACCCCCACGGTCAGCCATCCGGCAGCACCCAAAGCCACGCCCAAGGCTGACCCCTTTGCCGGCGTAGATCGGGACGCCTTTGCCCGGGCTCAGGCTGCCATGTCCGGCAGCAAGCCGGCTCCCAAGGCAGACGCCTCCGGCAGCTTTTCCGCCGCAGCCAAGGCTCCCACGAAGGAACCCCCTCAGGACACGCCGTTCCGGAAGGCCGTGAAGAACTACTTCCGTTCCAACTGGGCCAAGGACGGCAGCATCTATCAGGATTTGGACAGTATGCCCATCAACAGCTTCACCGTCCAGTTCCGAGAGGATCGCATTGTGGAGTCCATTTCGCTGGAGGGTCAGGACATTCCTCTGGTCAATGAAACCATGTATGACACCCTCTGTGCCAAGGAGTCCATCCCCGATCTGACCACCGAAGCCGCTCAGAACGAGCTGCTCACCGCCCTCACCGACTACCTGACCGGACTGGGCACCCTCACGCTCCGCAACGGAGCCTTTGTCCCCGTCCGCACCTCGGCGCCTGCCAAGCCGAAGCCTTCCGCTCAGCCGGAACAGAAGCAGGTCGGCACCGACTACGAAGCCCTGCGTGCCCAGATGCAGTCCATGCTGGAGCAAATGGCCAAGCAGGACAAGCCCAACAAGTGATTTCCCGACGGGGAGAGATCGGCTTCGGCCGATCTCTCCCCCGGAGATTGCCTTCAGGGTGGGGGTCTGCCCAGTGAGCCACTGCGCAGACCCATGTCCTGAATTTTCCTATTTTCTTCTAAAATAAAGCAAATTCAGACATTTTTCATGTTATTTCAATCTCAAAAGTGTGTAAAGGAGTATCCTATGAACGAAGAGCAGCTGCCTCAGCAGGAAACGGAACCTGCCCCCTTTGTCCCCTCGCCGGTATCCCGCCGCATCTGGGCATGGATGGGTCTGGTCTACGCCGTGCTTATCATGCTCCTGATCACCTACTGGATTGCCACCTCCCACTTCATCACCGGACTCACCGGATTGATGCTGTTCCCCCTCTTCGGTGCGCTGTGCGCTCAGGGCGTGAACAACTACCACCGCTGCAAGCATGGGGAGCGCACCGGCAAGCCCGGCCTGCTGCTGGGCTCTGCCATCTGCATGGGCGTCATCACCCTGAGCCTGCTGGCTCTGGGCATCGTTCAGCTGGTGGATTTCTTCGGAGGGATGTGACCGAAATGCAGGAGCTTTTGAAACAGGGGCTTACCCAGCTGGGTCTGGATCCCAACTGCGCCCCGGCACTGGAGCAGTACGCTCACCTGCTGGTGGAGAAAAACAAGGTCATGAACCTGACCGCTATCACCGACCCCACCGAAGTGGCGCAAAAGCATATGCTGGACTGCGCCGCCGTGCTGGGCTCTCTGCCCGAAGGGGCAAGCAAGGGCATTGATGTGGGCACCGGAGCCGGATTCCCCGGCATGGTGCTGAACATCTGCGCCCCGAACCTGCACATGACCCTGCTTGACAGCCTGCAAAAGCGGGTAGACTGGCTGGGTGAGGTGGCGGACACCTTGGATTTGGAGGTGGAGCGCATCCACGGCCGTGCCGAGGAGTTTGGACGGGACAGCGACTATCGGGGTCAGTACGACTTCGCCACCGCCCGTGCCGTGGCAGATTTGCGCATTCTCTGTGAGCTGTGCCTGCCCTTCCTCAAGGTCGGAGGCGTGTTCCTCGCCATGAAGGCCCAGGATTATCAGGAGGAGCTGGACCACGCCGCCCACGGCATTTCCCTGCTGGGCGGACGGATTCTTCCGGCTTACACCTACACCATTCCCGGCACCGATTTGGTGCGAAAAGTCATCCGAGTGGAGAAAATCAGCGAAACTCCGGAGAAATATCCCCGGCGGTTTGCGAAAATCCAGAAAAATCCCCTTTGATTTACTGAGATTTGAAAAAAGATTACAAAATACATATAAATTACAAAAAAAGCGATTGTAATTTATTGGTTTTTGTGCTAATGTTATTACTGCCAACGGTGGGCATATATTGGAGGTCAGCCACATGAGCAAAGGTCAATCCATCGTGATCACATCCGGTAAGGGCGGCACCGGCAAGACCTCCACGGCCGCAGGCATTGCCGCCTGTCTGGCGGCGATGGGGTACAAAACCCTGTGCATCGACACCGACATCGGGCTCCGAAATCTGGACCTCACACTGGGTATGTCTGAGGAGCTGCTGATGGATTTCACCGATGTGATTCAGAAGCGATGCTCGCTGGAGCGTGCCTGCCTGGGGCATCCCACAATTGAGCAGCTCTACCTGCTCACCGCACCGGTCACCCTCCCCGAAGGGGTGGATGAATCCGACATGACCGCCCTCCTCCGTGAGGTGCGTGAAGCCTTTGATTACTGCATCATCGACTGTCCTGCCGGCGTCGGACGAGGATTTTCCCTCGCCACCTGTGCCGCCGATCAGGCCGTTGTCGTCTGTAACCCGGACAGTGCCTCCCTTCGGGACGGGCAGGCCACCGCAATGCGTCTGCGGCGGCTGAATATTCCCCTCCGTCTGGTGGTCAACCGAGTGAAACCTCGACTGCTCCACAAAATGCGGATGGACATTGATGATGTGATGGATACCACCGGACTGCCCCTGCTGGGCGTGGTTCCGGAGGATGAAAAGGTGCCTTTGGCTGCGGCCCGAGGCGTCAGTATCATTACTGCGACTCGCAAAGGAGCCGCAAGAGCCTACTACAATATCGCAAAACGCATTACCGGCGACCGGGTCCCTCTAATGCGTATCTAAACACGATGAAAGGATGTGGTTTCCCGTGAATATTGCATTGATGGCCCACGACAATCGAAAGGAATTGATGGTGCAGTTCTGTATTGCGTACTGCGGCATCCTTTCTAAGCACACCGTCTGTGCCACTGGTACCACAGGCCGTGTGGTTGCAGAAGCAACCGGCATGCCCGTCAAGCCTTTCATGGGTCGTGCCCACGGCGGCGTTCAGCAGATCGGCGCCCGTATTGCCTATGACGAGATTGACATGGTGATCTATCTCACCTACCCCAAGGATACCTCCGATGAGGATAACCTCACCTATATCCGCCGCCTCTGCGATGAGCACAATGTGCCTCTGGCTACCAATCTGGCCACCGCAGAAATGCTGGTTCAGGGCCTCAATCGGGGCGATCTGGACTGGCGTGAGATTGCCTATCCCCACAGCAAGCGTCACGCCCTGTGAGAAACCAACCAGAATAACCATCCGTGATGACGCCGCATGAGTACGCATCCCCCCTTCGGACAGAGAACAGGGTCTATGGCTGAAAGCCCTGCACGAAAAAGAGGTGCGGAAGACAGCGGCTGAACGGGGTCGGAGACGACCGCGGTCCCCTTCCCGCACCCTCGAAGGTCAGAGGACGCAGCATCGCTGCGTTGAATTTGGGTGGCACCACGAAGCACAGCCTGCTTTCGTCCCAATGTTTGGGCGAAGAGCAGGCTTTTTGCTGTTTTTGAAGCGGTATTCTGCTGAAAAATGCTTTTCGCTGTTCCCCCTCTTGTTATCCTGAGTGTTTTCCCTCCTGTCATCCTGAGCGCAGCGAAGGATCTTCTGCGACGCTTCGCACCACGAGGAGAACCCCCGCAGCGAAACGATGCTTTGGTCGCTAGGTTCCCTCCGCAGGACCGGGCACAGGAATCGGACTTTTCCACAAGCGGACAGAAATCACCCCAATTTCCGCCGCCGGGAGAACCAACCTCAAAAATTCTCCCCAAAGTCCGAGGAAAACCGCTCATCTCCCAAAAAAACCGGGGAATTTCCCGGGAAATTCCGGCTTTGCTCAGGCTCTTGCGTGGATTTTTTCCACAGAAGGCCCGGAAAACCGATCTTACCAAGAAAAATCAACTTCTGTGCCCCTTTTTCCGGCACAATTCAAATGGAAAGGAACTGAACCCTATGATTAAGCCCCGCACCCTCTCCGGATTCATGGAGCTCCTGCCTGCCCCTCAGCAGCAGATGGAGCGCATCATGTCCGCCCTCCGTTCCACCTACTCCCTCTACGGCTTCACCCCTCTGGACACCCCCATCATCGAGGACGCCCAGATTCTGCTGGCCAAGGGCGGCGGTGAAACCGAAAAGCAGATTTACCGCTTCACCAAGGGTGACAGCGATCTGGCTCTGCGCTTTGACCTGACCGTGCCTCTGGCCAAGTATGTGGCCCTCAACTACGGCCAGCTGTCCTTCCCCTTCCGCCGCTATCAGATCGGCAAGGTTTACCGTGGCGAGCGTGCCCAGCGTGGCCGCTTCCGTGAGTTCTATCAGGCCGACATCGACATCATCGGTGACGGCGCTCTGGACATCGTCAACGAGGCGGAAATCCCCTCCATCATCTACCGCACCTTCTCCACGCTGGGTCTGAAGCGGTTCCAGATTCGGGTCAACAACCGCAAGATTCTCAACGGTTTTTATGCCATGCAGGGTCTGGCAGACAAGAGCCAGGATGTGATGCGCACCGTCGATAAGCTGGACAAGATCGGCGCCGACAAGGTGCGTGAGCTGCTCATTGAGGACTGCGGCGTGTCCACCGAGGCCGCCGATGAGGTGCTCAATTTCATCTCCATCCAGGGCACCAACACCGAGGTTCTGTCCGCTCTGGAAGGCTACAAGGGCCGCAACGAAATCTTCGATCAGGGCCTTTGGGAGCTGAGCGAGGTCACCCGTTATCTGGCTTCCTTCGGTGTCCCCGAGGAGAACTTCGCCGTGGATCTGACCATTGCCCGTGGTCTGGATTACTACACCGGCACCGTCTACGAAACCACCCTGCTGGATCACCCCGAAATCGGCAGCGTCTGCTCCGGCGGTCGCTATGACAATCTGGCGGAGTATTACACCAACAAGCAGCTGCCCGGCGTGGGCATCTCCATCGGTCTGACCCGCCTGTTCTATGTGCTGGGTGAGCAGGGTATGCTCAACCCCGAGCTGAACTGCGCCCCCGCCGATGTGCTGGTGCTGCCTATGACCGAGGATCTGGCTCCTGCCATCGCTCTGTCCACCGCCCTCCGCGAGGCCGGCATCCGCACCCAGCTCTACACCGAGAAGAAGAAGTTCAAGGCAAAAATGAGCTACGCCGACAAGCTGGGTATCCCCTACGCCGTGTTCTTGGGCGAGGATGAAATCAACTCCGGCGAGGTCAAGTGGAAGGACCTCGCTTCCGGCGAGCAGTTCAGCGCTCCTCAGACCGAGGCCATCGCCGCCATCGCCGCCGGCCTTGCTGCCAAGGAAACCGGCAAGCCCATTAAGGAATAAAATCGTCGGAAGGGAGTCGGATGACATGAGTATCCCGAAATACAATGAATTCTACCGGGATGTTCTGGATGTTTTGAAGGATGAAAAAGAACATTCTTTAAAAGAAATCCGTGCTGTTATTGCCAAGAAGCGTAATTTCACTCAGTATGAATTGAATGAAATGATGTCCAGTGGAAAACAGACTATATATTCCAATCGAGTTGCTTGGGCTGTTACCTATCTTAATGCTGCCGGTTTGCTGACACATCCAAAACGAGGATTTTCTAAGCTCACAGAAGAGGGTAAACGCATTCAGGGTGATTCTTCCCTTGTGTTGGATAATGCTTTTATGATGCGCTACCCTTCCTTTGCTGAATTTATTTTTCCGACAAAGAATCCGGCAAAGAAAGTGACCGGCAATACCCAAGCAAAAGCCACCGCACCGATACAGCCTGCTCCTCAGCCAAAGGAGGACTCTGACCCTCAGGAGGCCATTGACACCGCTTACCATCAGCTAAAAGCCGCTCTGGCCCAGCAGCTGTTGGAGGAAGTGCTCTCTCGGGATTCCGACTTTTTTGAACATCTGGTGGTCAAGCTGCTGCGGAACATGAACTACGGAGGGCCCTTTGAGGACGCCTTCCAAGTGACTCAGCGCTCCAACGACGGTGGCATCGACGGCATCATCAAAGAGGACCCTCTGGGTTTTAGTAAGATCTATATTCAGGCCAAGCGCTGGGACCCCAGCATCACCATCAGCCGCCCGGAGATTCAGAAATTCTGCGGTGCGCTGCAAGATACCGGCGCCCACAAGGGTCTTTTTATCACCACCGCTAGATTTTCCTCCAGCGCCGAGGAATATGCCTCCCGTCAGCACATTGTGCTGGTGGACGGCGTCCTGCTGACTCGCCTGATGATCGAGTACGATCTGGGCGTGTCCACGACTCAAACCTACTCCATCAAAGAGGTCGATCATGACTTTTTCGATGAAGACTAAACGAAAATCATCACAGAAAAGTGAGGTAAATACTATGTTTCAGTCCAGAACTCACACCTGCGGCGAGCTGCGTCTTGAGAACGCCGGTCAGCAGGTGACCATCGTCGGTTGGATGGAAAATGTCCGCGAAGTCGGTCAGAATTTCGCCTTTGTCGTCCTGCGTGACTTCTACGGCACCACGCAGGTGGTCATCGAAACCGAAGAGATGATGAATATCATCAAGCCCCTCAATAAGGAGTCCACCATCTCCGTCACCGGCACCGTCCGGGAGCGCACCAGCAAGAACCCCAAGCTGCCTACCGGCGACATTGAAGTGGTTCCGTCCGAAATCAAGGTGCTGGGCCGCTGCCGCCACAACGAGCTGCCCTTTGAAATCAACCGCAGCCGAGAGGCTGACGAGTCCGCCCGTCTGAAGTACCGCTATCTGGACCTCCGCAACCCTGCCGTTCGGGACAACATCGTCCTGCGCTGCAATGTGGTGTCCGCCCTGCGTGCCGCTATGACCGAGCACGGCTTCCTGGAAATCACCACCCCCATCCTGACCGCTTCCTCTCCCGAGGGCGCCCGTGACTATCTGGTTCCCTCCCGTAAGCACCCCGGCAAGTTCTACGCTCTGCCGCAGGCTCCCCAGCAGTTCAAGCAGCTGCTGATGACCTCCGGCTTCGACCGTTAC
>JAHHSJ010000045.1 GCA_020025295.1 Oscillospiraceae bacterium
AAATATCTGTAAAGGTTCTTCCCTTTCGTTCTCCTTTTTGGATGTAAAAGTGAGTATCTGCCATAGCTGCAATCTGAGGCAAATGGGTCACGCAGAGAATTTGTTTTTGCTGCGCCACCTGAGCCATTTTCTTTGCAACCTTCACAGCAGCTCGTCCCGACACACCAGTATCCACTTCATCAAATACCAAAGTCGAAACATCATCCGACTCCGCAAGCACATTTTTTAGTGCCAGCATAATACGGGACAACTCACCGCCGGAGGCGATCCGATTGATCGGTTTCAGATCTTCGCCCACATTTGCAGACATCAAAAAACGGACCTGATCCATACCGGACGCATCCATGCCCAATTCACCGTCTTTCGGTTCAATGCAAACCTCAAAACGAACCTTCGGCATATCCAAATCCGAAAGTTCATTCTGTATTCTGCTTTGCAATTTGAGGGCTACTTCCCTTCTGGCTGCCGTCAACTTTGCCGCCGCAGCCACAGCCTCTTTGCGCTGGCGTGCAAGCTGATGCTCCAACAACTGGATATGGTCGCTGGAATATTGGATCTGTTCCAATTCATCCTTGCACTTTTGCAGATAGGAGAGCATTTCCTCCACACTGCTGCCATATTTCTTGCCCAATCGGTACAATAAGTCCAATCGGCTTTCCATTTGGTCGATTTCTTCCGGAGACACATCCAATTCGCCCCGCATATCCCGGCAGACTTCCAAGGCATCAAATGCTTCGTAGCGCATCTGCACCAACCGCTCGGCAATCTCTTTCAGTTTTTCTGCCTGTTCTCCTTCTTTGACACAGCGGGCTGCCTGAGTCACCGCATCTCCGGCGGCTGCCAGCAGGCTTACCGCACCTTCCTGCTCCCCAGTTCCGTCCAGAGCATATTCTGCCGATTCCAATGCAGTAATCATTTTTCCTGCATTGCGCAGAACGCTCTTCTTTGCAGCAAGGATTTCATCCTCTCCGGGTTTGAGCTGTGCTCGCTCCAATTCGTCGATCTGATAGGTCAGAGTATCCATGCGGCGGGATTTTTCCGCATCATCCATCTGCAGGGCATGCATTTCCCGCCGAGTCGCCATCATCGCCTGATAACAAGAGAGATACGCCTCATGCAATGCATCAGTAGCGCCGGAGCGGTCCAGATATTCCAGATGGCACTCCTCATTCAACAGCTGCTGACCATCATGCTGACCGTGAATATTCAAAATCTGCTGGCCAAGCCCACGCAGCTGGGTCACGGTCAGAAGCCGTCCATTGACCCGGCAGATATTTTTACCATCGCCCTGAATCTCTCGTTCCAGCAGCAATTCTCCGTTTTCATCCGGACCAACCCCCATCTCCTCAAACCAATGAAGCTTGGGCAGGTCAGTGAATACCGCACTGACATAAGCAGATTTCGCTCCGGTCCGAATCAAATCGCGGCTGGTGCGTTCGCCCAAAACCGCACTGATTGAGTCGATTACAATGGATTTACCTGCGCCCGTCTCACCCGTCAGCGCATTAAATCCTCCGCCAAAGCGAACATCCGCCACTTCAATAAGTGCAATATTTTCAATATGAAGGAGAGAAAGCACAATATCACCCGTTATTTCATCATCAAATGAATTTCACTACAAAGCTGCTCCGCAGCTTCATTCGCACGCATAATCAGAACACAGGTATCATCGCCGGCAATGGACCCCACCATATTCGGAATGTCCATATTATCCAACGCAGATGCAGCTGCACTGGCAAGTCCGGGCATCGTCTTCAGGACAATCAGGTTCTGGGCCGCCTCAAACGACAGCACACTCTCACGAAAAATCGTCTTCAGGCGGGCCGCAAGGTCACTCTTCCCTCGATGAAGAGACACAACATACTTGTACGTTCCGGCCTTATTCCGCTCTTTCACCAAGTGCAGTTCCTTAATATCTCTGGATATAGTCGCTTGCGTACACTTAAATCCTCGTTCTCGCAGTTTCTCCAGCAGTTCTTCCTGCACTTCCAGATCCTGTTCCTGGATCAAATTCAAAATTTCCTCTTGTCGTCGTTCCTTCGTTGACATTTGACTCACCTTAGATCCTTCCCAGTTTCGTCTGTAAAATCTGATAGAAACTGCGATTGGTTAACCTTGCCAAGCTAACGCCACGCTCCAGCGCACGGATGCGTACCACATCCCCACTGGAAATCCGAATCCCTCGGCCGCCATCCACAGACAAAAAAGCACATTTCCGATTCTGTTTTGCCATCTTGATTTCAATGACTCGATTCTTAGACAGCACAAAACTCTTCGACTGAAGCGCATGAGCGCAGATGGGCGTAACAATCAAATTCTCCGCCGTAGGCTCCACCACAGGCCCACCCGCAGAAAGCGAATAAGCCGTCGAACCTGTGGGAGTTGCCACAACCACACCGTCTCCGGACACCGAGGACACCTGTTCCCCGTCCGAGGAAACCATCAAATCCACCACACGGGCTATGGTTCCCTTGGTAATCACTGCATCATTGAGCGCCAAGTCAGTAAACACGGTTTTCCCATCTCTCAGCAGAGTGATTTCCAGCATCATCCGCTGTTCCACTTTATAATCGCCCTTGACCAGACGAGATAGCTGCCGCAGCTCACTGTGCTCCAGCTCTGCCATAAAGCCAACACTGCCCATGTTAACACCCAACACGGGAATTCCATGCTGATAGGCCAGTTTTGCGGCATGAAGCAGCGTTCCATCGCCACCAAAGCAGATCAGAATATCTGCGGTATCAATTTCGTCCTCCATCTTGGAGTAAGGCAGCGCCTTAGGCAGTTCAAAATGCGAGTCCAACTCAAACGGAAGGCAAAAACGAGTCTCGCAGCCACTGTCCGTCAAAATACGAGCTGCCGCCTGAGCCACCTTCAGTCCTCGATCCCGGTAGGGATTGGGAGAAAGGATTGCTTTCATACCTTTCCCTCCAATGTTTCATGAGAAGACCGAACCAATTCCTTCAAATCTACTTCCACCGAGTTTCCGCCGCCGACCGTCAGCCAGCCGAGGTACTCGATATTGCCCTCCGGGCCACGAATCGGAGAGAATGTCATGCCTCGGACAGAGAAATCAAACTCTTCCGCCTGGCGATAGAACCGCTCCACAACCTCCAAATGGACCGCCGGATCACGGACTACGCCTTTTTTGCCCACCTTCTCCTTGCCAGCCTCAAACTGCGGCTTCACCAGACAGACCAGCTGACCGCTGTCCTTCATCAAGGGGCGAAGGGCAGGCAGGATCAGAGCAAGAGAAATAAACGAAACATCGATGGATACAAAGTCCAACGGGTCCGGAATCTGCTCCCGATTGAGGTATCTGGCATTGGTACGCTCCATGCAGACCACTCTGGGGTCATTGCGGATTTTCCAATCCAGCTGACCGTAGCCCACATCCACAGCGTAAACCTTAGACGCACCGTTTTGCAGCATGCAATCAGAAAAACCACCGGTAGAGGCACCACAATCCATCGCAACCGCTCCCTCAAGAGAGATTGGGAAGGTCTGCATTGCCTTTTCCAGCTTCAAACCGCCACGGCTGACATATTTCAGCGTCTTGCCGCGTACCTCAACCTTTGCATCCTCCGGCACTGCGTAACCGGACTTGTCCACCTTCTGGTCATTCACATACACGATTCCGCTCATAATACAAGCCTGAGCTTTCTGGCGGGATTCTGCAAACCCAAGATCGACCAGTGTCACATCCAAGCGTTTTCCCTTCATGCCAGAACCTCCTTTACTTTATTTACGATTGCTTCTGCATCAATTCCCAGAAGATGCCGGAGCTGATCCACACTTCCGTGACGGACAAATTCCGTTCCGGAGGTGAGCAGCACCAGATGATCCAATTCAATCCCACGATCTGCCAAGTCAAACGCAAAGCTTCTGCCCACGGAACAGGGCTGGATCACATCCTCCACCACCATCAGACAGTGGGTTTTCTCCACGCTGGCAATCAGACGTTCCGCTTTCAGCGGAATCAGGCGGTTGATTTTGACCACTTCGCAGGAAATACCGTCCTGCTCCAGCCGGTCCGCCGCCTTCAAAATTTCCGGAATCATATTTCCGTAACCAGCCAGAGTGAACTGTGTACCCTCTCGAATCACACAATCCACCTCGGCGGATGTATTCTCCAAAAACAGAGTATCTTCGCTACCTCTGGGATAACGAACCGCCACAGGACCCTCATAGTCATAGAAGGCGCTGCGCAGCATACTGGCAAGCTCCGCATAGTTGGAAGGAGCCAGCACCGTCATATGCGGCACGGTGGACAGGAAGGCAAGATCAAAGACGCCCTGATGCGTCTCGCCGTCCGCCCCAACCAAACCGGCACGGTCCACACCGAACACCACGTGCAAATCCTGCAGTGCCACATCGTGGAGCAGCATATCATAAGCACGCTGGAGGAAGGTGGAATAGACCGCAAACACCGGCATAAGTCCCTGCTTTGCCATGCCGGCACACATAGCCACCGCATGGCCTTCCGCAATGCCCACATCATAGATGCGGTCCGGGAACGCCTGAGCAAAGCCATCCAGTCCGGTGCCGGTCTGCATCGCCGCTGTCACGGCACAGATACGAGGGTCCTCTGCCGCCAGTTTGGCCAGAGTCTGTCCAAACACAGCGGAATAATCCCGCTTCGGCTCACTGCACACAATACCCTTCTCCGGGTCAAAGGGGCTGACACCGTGGTAGTATTCCGGTGCATTTTGAGCCGGGAGATAGCCCATGCCCTTCACGGTACGGACATGGAGCAGCACCGGGCGATTCAGTGTATCCGCCCACTGCAAAAGCCGGGTCAGTTCCGGAATATCATGTCCATCCACCGGACCCACATACTCAAATCCCAAGTCTTCAAAGAAGGTACTGGGCAAAATACTGCCCTTGATATGGGTTTTGATCCAGTGGGTAAAATTATAAAACTGCTTACCGCCGGGAACCGACTGCATGGCAGCACGATAGTGGCGTTTAAACCGCAGGTAGCGGGGCTTCAAATGCTGGTGCGACAGCAGACGAGCTACGCCGCCCACATTCTTCTGGATACTCATGCCGTTATCGTTCAGAATAACGATCATTTTTTCACCGCTGCTGCCCGCATCGGACAGGCCTTCGTAAGCCAGTCCACCGGTCAGCGCACCGTCACCAATCAGGGCAATGACCCGATAGTTCTCCCCCAGCTTGGTGCGAGCCCGAGCCATGCCCAACGCAACAGACACAGAGTTTGAGGCATGACCCGCAATAAATGCGTCTGTGACGCTCTCCCGGGGCTTCGGGAATCCAGACAGACCGTCCAGCTTCCGCATGGTATCCATGCGATCGGCACGACCGGTCAGCATTTTATGAGGATAGCACTGATGTCCTACATCGAACACCAGCCGATCTCGCTCAAAATCAAACACACGATGCAGCGCAACCGTCAACTCCACCGCGCCAAGATTGGAGCCCAAATGGCCTCCCGTCTTAGACACCGTGTCCAGCAGCTGCTCTCGGATTTCAGCGCAGGCAGTTCGGCACTCTTCATCCGTCATATCTTTGAGATTTTTGCCTTTCCATTCAGACACAGGCTTCCCTCTCTTTTCTATCTTAATTCATTCTGCCGGCCAGCCAATCAGCCACAGCGCAGAGCATTTCACTGTCCGGATAGACCTCCCGCACAGCACTCTTTGCCACTTCCGTGCTTTCATGAATCTGCATTTCACAGCCTTCTTTTCCCAGAAGGTTGAAATAAGTAATTTTATGATTGGAATCATCGCTGCCCACAGGCTTTCCAAGGGCATCCGTAGTGGAAATATGATCCAGCATATCGTCCCGAATCTGGAACGCCAGACCGATCTGAGCAGCATAGGTCCGGGCGGCAGAAAGCTGCTGCTCCGTGGCACCGCCGGCAAGCGCACCGATCACGCAGGCACTTTCCAGCAAGGCTCCCGTCTTTTTCTCGTGGATCAGACGCAGCTGCTCCAGTGTGAGGGGTTTGCCCTCGCCTTCCGTATCCAGCACCTGTCCGGCACACATTCCGTCAGCACCCACACCACGAGCCAATTCCAAAGCTGCCGCTGCCCGAACCTCTGCCGAATAGTCGGAAGACAGGATGGTTTCAAAGGCTGCCGTCTGGAGGGCATCGCCTGCCAGCACGGCATTGGCCTCGCCAAACACCACATGGTTGGTGGGCTTGCCACGACGCAGATCGTCATTATCCATACAGGGCAGATCATCGTGGATCAGAGAATAGGTATGGAGCATTTCCACACCGCATCCCAGCGTAAGGGCTCGATCCGCATCACCGCCGGATGCTTCGGCAAACAGCATCGTCAGGATGGGGCGGACACGCTTTCCGCCCGCGACCAAGCTGTAAGACATGGCATCATAAAGGGTCTTCTGAGGCACATTATCCTGAAAAACCCCAGCCAGAAAGGCATCTACTTTTTTCCGCAGTTCTTCCAAACGCTCCGCAGCCATCATTCCGGACGCACCTCCATAGGAATCTCCTCCGGAGAACCGTCTGCCGACTTCATCAACTGCACCACAGACTGCTCTGCCTGATCCAGTTTTTTACCGCAGGCGGCTGCCAGCTTGGTTCCCTCTTCAAAAAGAGTCATGGACTCATCCAAGGCAATCTCGCCCCGCTCCAGCAGGGTGACAATTTCCTCCAGACGGGCCATATCCTCTTCAAATGTTTTCTTCTTCGCTGCCATTGTTCTGTTTCCTCTCTGTCACATGACAGCTAAGTGAACCGTCACTCAGCGTCAACACCAACTGATCTCCTGTTTCAATCTGCTCCACCGAGGTAAGGACTCGTCCGTCCTCCCCTTGTGCCAGCGCATAGCCGCGGGACAACACCTTCAGGGGACTCAGCGAGTCCAACGCCGCACAGGCCGTTGCATGGCGGCGGCGATGCTGCGCTACGCTGCGTTCCAACGCATGGAGCAGCTTATCCTGCTGATAATCCAACAGCAGACGCTTATCTTTGATATAGGCGGTGGGGTCCAGCAGCACACGGCTGCTCTCCAAACGCTGGAGGTGCTGCCGCTGCAAGCGCAGTTTATCCTGCATCACCCGGCTGAGCCGCAGCTTCAGCTGGTTCAGGTGTGCGTAGACTTCCTTCTGATCCGGAACCACAACCTCCGCGCCCTTTGTAGGCGTCGCTGCTCTCAAATCTGCAACATAGTCGCTGATGGTCACATCCGGCTCATGTCCCACTGCGGAAATCACCGGGATTTCAGAGGCATAGATTTCTCTTGCCAGAGTCTCATCATTAAAGGCCCAGAGCTCCTCTATGGAGCCGCCGCCCCGTCCGATGATGATAACATCCGCCACATTCCACCGGTTGGCGTAGCGCAAGGCTCCGGCAAGCTCGGCGGGGGCCTTTTCCCCCTGCACCCGAACCGACAGCACCAGCACCTTTGCCATAGGCCAGCGAATGCCCAGATTTCGGATCATATCCCGCACTGCGGCACTGGATGCAGAGGTAATCAGTGCCACACGATTTGGAATCTTGGGTATCGGCTTTTTATGCGCCGGATCGAAAAGGCCTTCCTTTTCCAGCTTTTCTTTCAACTGTTCATAGGCCACATGGAGATCGCCCACGCCGTCCATCGCCATCATGTCCACATAAAGCTGGTAGCGGCCGTCCCGTGGGAACACGGTCACACGGCCGAAGGCAACCACCTGCATTCCGTTTTTCGGCACAAAACGCAGGGACTGGGCAGCCCCTCGGAACATGACGCAACTCAGGACACCATCTGCATCCTTCAGAGAGAAGTAATGGTGTCCCGAAGGATAGCATTTATAGTTTGAAATCTCACCCCGTACTGCCACGCTGGACAGATTGGGATCCTGATCGAACCTGTTCTTCAGGTACTGGTTGACCTGACCGACCGTCAGCACCTGTGGCTCATAGCGGCTGTCATTCATGATTCTTTCCCATTTCCATGGCACGATGCGTCAAAAGCGCAATACCCATGGCGTTATCGGTGGAATAGCGAGGCTCAGCAAAGAGGGCATAGTCCATCACCTGTCGCAGCAGAGAATTGGACGCCACGCCACCGGAGCAGAGCACTTCAAGGCCGGGATATTCTTTGAGGGCCTGCTGGGTCACCCGATGCACCGTGGCTGCCACGGTATTAAGGGTAAAGCGGGCCACATCTTCCGGAGCCATGCCGGCGTCAATGCGCTTTTGCACCTGATTTTCCACGCCGGAAAACGAGAAGTGAAGTCCACGCAATTTGACCGCAAACTTTTCCTTGCTGGTGCTGTTGGCTGCCATGGCATCAAGGCCCTTACCTGCCGGGAACGGCACGCCAAGGCGCTTGCCTGTCCGGTCAATCAGCTGACCTGCGGAAATATCCTCCGTACCGCCCAAAATCTTCATCTGCGGCATTCCGTCCACCGGCTCCACCAGCAATAGCTCAGTCGTTCCACCGGAAAGATGCCAAGAAAGGATGGGCTTATCCAGCAGATCCATTCTGCCGGCGCTCCAACAAGCCGCCGCTACATGGCCCTGCTGGTGAGAAAACGCAAAAAAGGGCACATCCAGCGCATCGGCCAGAACCTGCCCCTGGGACTCACCCGCCAGAAAGCATGGCATATAAGACCCTTCCACAGACCGGGGTGCAGTGGATGCTCCCACAGCCCGAATTTCCTTCAGCTTACCCGACGCATACAGCTCCCGGACTCGCTCCGGCAGACGGCGCACATGCTGAAACAGCGCGTCGCTCTGCCGCAGGCCCAATCCGCCCTCCGGAACATCCAGAAGCCGGCTGGAATTCAATCCGGTGCCGTCGTCACAATACACCGCAGCAGAGGTGGTGTAGTTGCTGGTATCCAGCCCCAGTACGCCGCTCATTTCTGCTCCGTTTCGCCGTACTCGGCACGGACAAACGAACCGAGAATGCCGTTGATGAAGGAAACGACCTTATCATCCTCGTACTTCTTGGCAATTTCGACGGCTTCATTGATCGCAGCCTTGTTGGGAATGTCGGTATAAAGAATCTCGAACATGGCGACACGCATGATTGCCGTTGCCACGCGAGGAAGACGGCTGAACTTCCAGCCGGTTGCATAACGCTCAATATCGCTGTCCAGCTCATAGCCGTGATGGAACACACCCTCGATCACAGTGCGAATGTACTTCACCTGTTCCTCGCTGGGATATTCTGCATAAAGAGGCTCGGCCTTTGCCATGCTTTCAAAATACTCACGGTTGAGCTTCTGCTCCAGAAATTCATTCACAGAGCAATCGCTGTAGCCCAGTTCATAAGCCATATGAATTGCAATTTCTCTGGCAGCTGTTCTGGTCATTCTAGTTCCCCCATTCTGGTTGTATACATTTGTATATTCATTATCGTCATACAGATAAACTCAGCTTATTATACATTCTTTTTTGCGGAATGAAAAGGCTTTTCCCAAAAAAAGAAACACATGGCAATCAAAGACTGCCATGTGTGATCTTTTGCATATTCAGGTTAGTTTTCAAAGGAAATGCCGGACACATGAACATTGACGCCGTTCACCTTCAGGCCGACCACAGACTCAACGCTGGAAAAAACAGCTTCCTGCACGGCCGTAGCCACACTCTGGATATTGCAGCCGAAGTTCACCAGCAGAGACAGATCAATGAACAGTTCCTCTTCCTCCATGCGGACACGGACGCCCTTGGACAGGTTCTTCTTGCCGGCGATTGCGGCAAGATCGCTGCCAATGGAGGACAATCCAGCAACACCCTCTACCTCGATGGCAGCCATAGCAGCCACGGTGCAGATTGCATCCTCGGAAATATGAACATTGCTCTGACCCTGAATCTGGGTAATATATTCTTTATTCTCGCCCATAATGAGTTCCTCCTGCGATAATCAGCATGATCTTACCAATTCATTTTATCACAAGTCAGGAAAAATACAAGAGGTTTTCTTCGCTCTCATTCGGTTATTCTTTTCCAGCCTCGATAATTTTGACCTGATTTGCGGCAAAAGAAGTCTGACCCATCACAATATCCGTCACTTTTGCGACATCTGCCGCTTCCAGTCCTTCTCCCGAGGTGGCCACCACCACACTGACACTGTTATCGCCGATATAGGCCACACAATCCTGATACCCCTTTGCCATCACCAGATTTTCAATCTCCGTTTCCGCCATGGTATCCGCTGCCATAGTCTCAATCCCCTCACTTGCGGCAAACACAGCGGTTGCGTCTGCGTTCGGGTCATTCACCGTCTCCTGCAGCATGGCAAGGGCGGCGTCACGGGACTCCTGTCTGGAGAGGCGGGCGGTATCAAAATAGCTCTCATCCGGCAGCTCGGACACGGTGACGATCTCATTTTCACCGTGCTCCACCGTACGGTCCCCCACCAATTCTGCCTCGCCCAGCGTCTTAGTGCTTCCATTCTGGGATTGAGTGGCAGAAAGTTCGTTTTGACCATAGGACCAGTTCAAATACACCGCAACACAGACGAACAACAGCACCACTGCCACCACGCCGCTTCTCTTCCACTGATTCAACTTTTTCATCATCTTTCACTCACTTTCTTTGACTTATGGATATTTGATCTGAACTCAGGCCTGTGATTGCCGACACCGCTTTCAAAACCTCCAGCTTCACGGAAGCGTTTCCGCCGCCGTCACAAACCACCAAAGCACCCTGAAAGCGGGGATATTTGGATTTGACTCGCACCGGCTGCTGAACATAGCTTCCACCGGAAACCACAACCGTTTTTGTTTCTCCCTCCGCCTGCTGATCCACCGCCAGCACCTCTTCTCCGGAATCGGAAAGCGACAGCACCACGGTGGCTTCTCCGACCCCTCGAATTTCGCTCAGCGCACGCCCCATCTCCTCCTCCAGCCCTTCAAGGTCAAAAGCAAGGCCGGTCGTCTGCTCCGGTGGGGGTGTCTTTTTGCCGGGGTCGGACCCTGTGGGCAAAAGCATCAACGCAACCCCGATACAGAGGATCAATCCCACATACTTGTACTTTTGCAATTTTTCTCCGGTCCGTTTCCAATCCATCTTTTGCATTAGGGATCGGTCACCTCCTCATATCGAATCCGTTCTCTGCGGATACCCAATTCCTGTTCCACCGTATCCAGCAGCGGCTGCACCTCACTTTCGGCACTGGTTCCTTCCACCGTCGCCGCATCCGGAATCGGCAATCCCTCCTGCCACACACAGGAAACCTCTGCCGTCACAGCAAGGCCCAAGGCTTCTGCCTGTTCTTCAATATATTCCTCACTTTTTTCTCTCATGATTGTTTCCAGATAACTTTCATTGGTTTGCTGTAAGCAAAGCTGATCCTCGGACACCACATCCACCTCAACCTGTAAAAATGCCGCGATTGCCTGAGGCACAGCGCCGGTCAGCGGACGCAGCACCACCAGAAACAACACCAGTCCAATGGCCATTCGTCCTACGGACCGGACCGACCCTTGCGGCAGGATGGCTTCCGCCATACAGAACAGCACGCCGCAGGCCAGAATGGACATGATCCAATTTCTAAGACTATCCGTCATGGAACCACCACCGATATAATCTGAATCAAGGCAAACAGCACCACCACTGCACAGGCTCCGGTCATGGCCATGACCAAAGCAAACACGCCCGACAAATCTCCGATCAGTTTCGCTGCCGGGTGGTCCGTTACCATGGCGCTCAGCGCTGTGACAAAACGGTAGAGCAGAAACTGAATGCTCAAACGCATCAGTGGTACCAAGCAAAAGCCCAGCACTCCGGCAACGCCGAACAGGCCGATGGAATTACGCAGCACCGACGCTCCCGAAAGCACCGCATCGGTGGCATCGGACAAAATACCTCCCACCACCGGAATCATACCGGAAATCGCCATGTGTGCCGCCTTCATTGCCGCCGTATCCGCCGCCCGAGCCGCAGTTCCTGCCAAGGTGATATAGCCGCTATACAAAATCAGAAGCGCCGTGAGTGTGGTTTTCACTGCCCATTGGAGCAGCTTACACAAGGGCTGCAATCTGGCTCCGTCCAGCGCCGCATTTGCCACGCTGCCTGCCGCATAGGCCCAAGTCAGCGGAAGCAGGACATAATAAATCAGCTTGATGAGCAAATTGGAACAAAGAAGCGTAATCCCCTGCTGCACCGGCGCACTGGCTGCCGCCCCTCCTGCCACTGCCACCGTAGTCATGGTAGGCATTAAAATGGTCGTAAAATCGCTGAGCTGGCGAATGGTTTCGCCGCCCAAACCAATCAACGACCGCACATCGCCCAGTGCAACCAACGCCACACCGGCCGCACCGGCAAGCCGGGTGCTCTGCCGAGTCATGCCGCCGGCTGCTTCCCCCAGCGAATCTGCCGCCGTGCAAAAGAACAGTATCAGCATCAGTTTGACGCCGCTGCCCACCGCATTGCGCAGGATACCGCCAAGTGAGGAAGCTGCCTTGTCCTTCAAGCGATCAAACCAGCCGGAAATCTGATTCCCGTCCATTGGATCCAAACCTTGAAGCACATCCGGAGCGGCCGTTTCCACTCCAGATACATCCACACTCTGACGCTGCTGCTCCTCCAGATCGACGGCACGCACCGACGGAATGATCAGCGCCAGAAGTACAATCACGCACAAAATTCCTTGCAGTAGTCTTCTCATGCCACCAACCCCGCAATCAGTTCCAGTATCCGCTCCAGCAACGGCATGACCGCCGCCAAGGCACCCACGGTGCCGGCAAGCTCACAGCACACCGCCACCGTGCCTTCTCCTGCATCCCGGCAAATCTGACTTGCCAACCGGGTCAGGACGGCAATCACCGTCACCTTCACCACCGGAGCGGTCAGAGACGCATCCAGTCCGGTATAGCTCATCAGCATGTCCAGCCCCATGTGGACCTGCTCCCATGCACCAACCAAAAGCAGCAGCACGCTGGCTCCGGTTACAATGCCGAGAAGCAGGGACAACTCCGGGACATACCGCCGCAAAGCAAGACAGAACAGGCTTCCAAGGAACGCCACCGCCACCGCCTTCACCATCAGATCCATCAGATTCCAAATAGATTTCGCATCAGATCGAACAATTCTGCAATCTGCTGCACTACCATCATCAGCACCACCACAAGTCCGGCCAAGGTGGTCAGTGTGGCCTGCTCTTCCCGTCCGGAGCGGGCCAGCACCTGATTGAGCACCGACACCACGATGCCAATGGCAGCAATCTTAAACACCAAACTAATATCCATGTCCGTCCTCTCTCAGTACAACAGCACCACAGCAAACACTCCGGCGCCCATCCCCAACAAACGCCACATCTTGCCAAGGCGTCTTTTTTCCTCTTCCGCACGCTGAATGGCATCCTGAAGCCGTGTTTCGGCATACGTAAGACTCTGCCGCTGACGGCTTTCCTCGTACTGTCCCAGCACTTCCCCTAACGCCGTGAGCGTGTCCAACTCATCGGCATACAACGGAAACTCCGCTTCCCGGAGTGCGCTTGTCCATGTGAGGGAAAACTTTTCCTCCCACTCCAGTCCGCTCAGGCATCGCTTTGCCGCTCCGGTCAATTCCGGCTGAGTGGCAAGCCACTCCAAATAGTCTGCCGTCTGCACACCTAGGTCACAGAGCTGCCGCTCCCCTTCGATCAGGCTTCGACGCCAGCAATTCAAGCACTCCAGATGCCGCTGATACCACTGGGCCTTCTGCCAGCCGCACCAACTCAAGGCAGAGAACAGTACCGCCGCTCCAACCAGTTTTAACATACGATTCGCTCCATTCGATACTGACGACTCCCGTCCTCCATACGCTGAATAAAAATCACCCGCTGGAACACCTGCTGGCTCAGCAGGGTTTGATAAAGGGTGCGCCGACGCAGTTCCTCCAGCGATGCTCCGTGGGCGGTTACCAGCACGGACACGCCGCAGTTTGCTGCCATGGATATTGCCTGAATATCCTCCGGCGCTGTGATTTCATCCGCACACAGCACCTGTGGATTCATGCTGCGCAGCAGCATCAGCATGCCCTCCGCTTTTGGACAGCCCTCCAGCACATCGGTTCGTTTCCCGATGGAGAATTGAGGCTCTCCTCGCCACAAAGCCGCCACCTCGCCCCGTTCATCCGCCAGAGAAATCCGCATACCGCAGGAATCGGACAGAGTGCGAATCAACTCCCGAAGCAGGGTGGTTTTGCCCATACCCGGAGGCGATAAGATCAAAGTGGAGGGAAACCGACCGTCTACCAACAGCCCTTGTTTCAGTTCTCCCAAAATTCCCTGCATTTGACGGGCAATTCGGATGGTAAGGGACGAGAATTCCCGTATGGCACGAATTTCACCCTCCTGTACCGCCACACTTCCGCTCAGCCCGATGCGATGGCCGCCCCGCATGGTATAAAACCCCCGGCGCAACTGCTCCGAGGCGGATTGATAGGAGGACCCAGTGGCCAGCTCCAGCACTCCTCGCAGATCCTGCGTGGTTACCGGCATAGGTTGTCCTCCCAGAAGAAGTTCGGTTTCCTGTCCGTCACAGACCATGCCCACTCCTCGTCCGGCACGCAGGCGGATCTCCTCCCAGCGCTTGGGATGAGCGTCACAGTAGGCTTGTACCGCAAAGCGCATCTCACGCGGCAGGATTTTGACACACGGCTGCAATTGTCTGTCTTCCATTACCTTCACCTCTCGTTTCCCTACACTCTATGAAGGGCCGACAGAGGATATAACAGCAAATTTGCCGTCCAAAGACCAGCTCGGAACCGATCTCCTTTGGGCGGCTCATGTTCATGATAATTTTTTCACAATTTATATCACTCACCCATCAATTCCTATTGAAATCCGACCAAAGCTATGGTAGATTAAGCATGGTTATTTTTGACAAATTTACGGCGGCAGGCCGCTCTGTTGCGGCCCCCACCAAATGAGCCAGCGACACCGGTAGAAACCCGCAATTCCCGGCCACTGACTCCCCATCCAGAACCAGCAGTGAGGTGCCAGATGATGAACGAAAGATACTACAAGGTTGACAAAGACAAATTCGGACAGCTTGTAAAGAACTGGTACCGACAAAAAAAGTCTTGGAAATGGCTGAATGTCCTCTTCTGGGCTTTTATGATTCTGGGGCTCGTTCCTCTGGCGATAGGCATCCACAATGCCATGGCTCCCACCGTGCCTTCCATGGACGCCTTTGTGCTGCTGATTACCGGCGGTGCAATTGTGTCCTTCCCGTTCTATATTTTTGCTTACGTTACCAAAAGTCAGGCCATCCGGCATGTGGGCAAGCCCTTCACCTCTATGCGGGATATTTTTCTCTATTCCAACCGCTCCGGAATTCAGTTCGGCTACCACGACCGCTACGACCGCAAATCGGCGGGCAGTGCCATCGTGCATCAGATTGCATATGAAAACATCCACCATGTAGAGGTGGATGATACACTAAAAATGGTAAAGGTCATTGGACGAACCGAGCGTGTGGAATACTATAACTTGTTTACAAACCGAATTGACTACAGATTCACCGATGGACAATTCGGCGATATGGCCAGCTTTTCCTTCTTCCTTGGCATTGAGGACGAAGAGTCGTTCTTTGATGAGCTGACCTCCCACGGCGTCAAAATCGAACATACATCCCTCTCCGCATAAGATCGTTGTATCAGACTCGCAGCCGATTCTCCGGCTCGCAATACAAACGAGGTATTTTTATGGAACATACAATTACGGTTCAAAGCAAAGTCCTGATTCAGCCCTCTCTGGGGCGCCGCATCTTTATCAAAGCATTATGGGTTGCTGTGTTTTTTGTGGTGGCCTGCGCTGTACTGGGCTTCTTTCTGGAGGATTTTAATTTCCGGATTTTGATGAAAGGCGTCCTTCCCGGTGTTATTCTAAGTCGCTTCCTCTCGCTGGAAGGCAGCCGACCCCATTTCAGAAACACGTTGGTGGACCTCACCTTTGGCCCCGACACGCTGACCATTCACTATCAGTATCAGGGCAAACGCAAAATTGAGGATGTGCTGGTTCCCTACCGTCTGTTGGATGCAGTGGAATACAACGAACAGGCCCAGTTCTACCAATTGCGTTTCATCGCACCGGTTCCCGGTGCTGTGGGCGGCAACTTCCACTTGCTCTATGTGGACGACGCCTCCTCCCCTGCATTCATCTCTGCGCTGACAAAGGCAACCGGACTTGCAATCACCTACGCAAATGCCAATTAAGGAAAAAA
>JAHHSJ010000046.1 GCA_020025295.1 Oscillospiraceae bacterium
AGAAGAAGTTCAATGTCACCATGCTCTTTATCACCCACGATCAGGAGGAGGCGTTCTTCCTTTCCGATCGCATCATGGTTATGAATGAGGGCAACATTGAGCAGATGGACACCCCCCTTACCATCTATCGTGAGCCGGCCAACGACTATGTGAAGAATTTCGTGGTGGATCAGCTGGACAAGAAGTACACGGATCTGCTGCGCTACACGGGACGGGACGGCTATGAGAAATAAGAGTTTTTATTCCCTGAAATACCTGCTGCTGGCCTATTTGATGGTCACTGTGGTCTATCCGCTGGTGTCGCTGCTGAGTACCATTCGGGGCAAGGATGTGGCGAGCGTAGTAGGCTCCACCCAGTTCTTCCCCATGCTGAAGAACTCTTTCGTGACCACCATTCTGGCGACCATTATTTCCGTGGCGCTGGCCTTTGCGCTGGCCTATGCCCTGAACCGGAGCAACATCCGATTCAAATCCGTGTTCGTGGTGCTGTTTACCGTGCCTATGCTGATCCCCAGTATTTCCCACGGCATGGGTCTGGTGCTGCTGTTCGGTGATAACGGTCTGGTCACCAACCTGCTGGGCCTGAATATCGGCCTGTACGGCTATAAGGGAATCGTCATGGGCTCCGTGCTCTATTCCTTCCCGGTGGCCTTCCTGATGTTTCATGATTCCCTCCAGTATGAGGATTACACCATTTACGAGGCCGCAAGTGTGCTGGGCCTTTCTAAGTGGAATCAGTTCACCACCATCACCCTGCCGTCCATGCAGCGTACCGTCGTGTCTGCGGTGCTGGCGGTGTTTACCATGGTCTTTACCGACTACGGCGTGCCCCTGATGACCGGCGGCACGGCTATGACCCTTCCGGTCTATATGTACCGGGAGGTCATCGGCATGATGAACTTCTCCGGTGGTGCGGTGGTTGGTCTGGTGCTGCTGACTCCCGCTGTGGTGGCGTTCCTGATGGACCTCCGCAAGAGCAACAGCGCGGACGCTTCCAGCACCGTTACCAAGCCCTATTACATCGAGCCCAACAAGCGTCGGGATATGTTGGTGTATGTCTGCTTTGGCGTGGTGCTGTTCCTGCTGTGCCTGCCGATCATCGCCTTTATCTGCCTGAGCTTTGTGAAGAAGTATCCCATCGACATGACCTTCTCGCTGGAGCCCATTAAAAAGCTGCTGGAGAACAAGATCGGCATTTACTTTGTCAACTCCATGGCGGTGGCGCTGCTCACCGCTCTGCTGGGTACGGCACTGTCCTATTTCTCTGCCTATGTTACGGCCCGGTCCGGCAAGTCCCCTTCAAATAAGGTGATGCACTTTGTCAGTATGCTGTCATTGGCCGTGCCCGGTGTGGTTTTGGGTCTGTCCTTCCTGTTGTCCTTCAAGAACCTGCCCATCTATGGCACCATCTTTATTCTGGTCATGGTCAACATGGTCCACTTCTTCTCCTCACCCTATCTGCTGGCCTATAACTCGCTGTCCAAGTTCAACTCCAATCTGGAGGATGTGGCTGAGACCTTGGGGATCAGCCGGATGCGGCTGCTGTTCAGCGTGTATCTGCCCTGCACCATGTCTACGGTGGTGGAGATGTACAGTTACTTCTTCGTCAACGCCATGATTACCATTTCCGCCGTGTCCTTCCTTATCAACTTCCGCACGATGCCCCTCTCCATGATGATTCCTCAGTTGGAGAGCCAGTCCTTCATCGAAGGTACCGCTTTGGTGTCCTTGATGATTCTGATTATCAATGTGGTAGAAAAGCTGCTGGCCTTTGCGGTTAAGCACAAGCTGGAGCAGCGGGAACAGACGAATCTGTCTGCCCTGATTGCACCGGAAGAATAATCAATAACAAAAAGAACCTCTCGATTCTTCGAGAGGCTCTTTTTAGGTCGCTTTTCAGCCTGAAATTCAAAATCAGGGTGTATCGTCCAGAGTGTGGAACGGCTTTCTCTGCTCAGTCCTCTCCGTTTCCCGGCAAAGGGACTGGGATCATCAATGGGAGCGCTTTTGCACAGAAGGCAAATACTGGGGTGTCTGCACCGTTACTCTGCCGTACGGGGTAAGTGTCCTCGGAGCAGAGAAAGGGGGGTGGTGCGGTCATGAATGGCCTTAAATCCACCGTTTCAGAGCAGACATTCTGAGCCTTGCATATTGCACACCACTGGGTGCAGACATTCAGAGGGGGACGGTCCATTCTGCGTGTTCAACAGAGCGGGGGAAGGATACTGCACCAATGGAATGGGCCGAAATAGATTCAATGAAAAAACGGAGGTGCAGAGAAGTCTCTGCACCTCCGTCTGTTTACTTGTGTTCGCAGCAGGAGCCACCGCAACTGCCGCAGGAAGAGCAGTCACAGGAACAGCCGCCACCGTGATGGCGCCGTTTCTTGATCTCGTGGACCAGACTGCCGACAAACAGAATCGCTACAATCGCACCAACAATCAAGGTGGGCATATTCATAGGAACCTCCTTTTAGTGAGCAAGGGGCTGATTTGCCTTAGAGGGCTTGCGGAACAGCATGTAGAGCAGACCGATGAGGACGACAAAAGCAACCACCGTCCAAACGGAGAAGATGCCCTGGAACAGCAGACCGAACTGATACACCATGAGGGAAATGGCATAGGCAAACACGCACATATAACCGATAGCAAAGACAGTCCACTTACCGTTGTTCATCTCACGCTTAATGGCGCCCATAGCGGCGAAGCAGGGAGCGCACAGCAGGTTAAAGACCAGGAAGGAGAAACCAGCCAGCTGGCTGCCGTGGAAGAACTCCTGACCGATCAGAGCCAGCTTAGCGGAGTTCATCTCCTCGACCAGCTCCATAGCGAGGTCGGCGTCAGCCATGGAGGACAGGGAACCGAACACACCGACGACCTCTTCCTTGGCGACCAGACCCAGCACGGTAGCCACAGCGGCCTGCCAGGAACCGAAGCCCAGAGGAATGAAGAGGAAGGCGATGCCGTTGCCGATGACTTCCAGAATGGAAGCGCCGCCCAGCTCCTCGGTGATGTAGTGGAAGCCGCCCTCGAAGGACAGGGAGTTCAGGACCCAGATAATGACGCTGGCAGCCAGAATGACGGTGCCGGCGCGCTTGATGAAGCTCCAGCCACGCTCCCAAGTAGCTCTCAGCACGTTGCCGGCCACGGGGATGTGGTAAGCGGGCAGCTCCATAACGAAGGGAGCGGGATCGCCGATAAAGATCTTGGTCTTCTTCAGAATGATGCCGGACACGATGACGGCAGCCACACCGATGAAGTAGGAAGCGGTTGCGACCCAAGCGCTGCCGCCGAACAGAGCGGCGGAGATCAGGCCGACAATGGGCATCTTAGCACCGCAGGGGATGAAGCCGGTGGTCATGATGGTCATCTTGCGGTCACGGTCCTGCTCGATGGTACGAGAAGCCATGATGCCGGGGACGCCGCAGCCGGAAGCAACCAGCATGGGGATAAAGGACTTGCCGGACAGGCCGAACTTACGGAACACACGGTCCATGATGAAGGCAACACGAGCCATGTAGCCGCAGTCTTCCAGCATACTCAGCATCAGGAACAGGATGAGCATCTGGGGGACAAAGCCCAGAACAGCGCCAACGCCGCCGATGATGCCTTCCGAAATCAGGCTGACCAGCCATTCCGTAACGCCCCAGCCGGACAGCAGGCTGGACACACCGGGAACGATCCACGCGCCGAACAGGGTGTCGTTCATGAAGCCGGTGACAGCGTCACCGATGGTGCCGATGGAGATGGTGTAGACCACCCACATCACGACCACGAAGATGGGCAGAGCCAGAATACGGTGGGTGAGGATGCGGTCGATCTTATCCGAAGTAGACATGGTAGCCGTGGACTTCTTCTTGTAGCTCTGCTTCATCAGGCCGCCGATGTAAACATAGCGCTCGTTGGTGATGATGGACTCAGCATCGTCATCCAGCTCTTCCTCGGCGGCAATAATGTCGGCCTCCATGTGATCCAGAGTGGCCTGATCCAGCTTCAGCTGCTCCAGCACCTTCTCATCACGCTCGAAGAGCTTGATGGCGTACCAGCGCTGCTGCTCTTCCGGCAGATTGTGCACAGCGGCCTCTTCGATGTGAGCAATTGCGTGCTCAACCACACCGGAGAAGGAGTGCATGGGGCGGGTTGCGCCCTTCTGAGCGGCCTCAATGGCAGCTTCAGCGGCAGCGTGGATACCGTCGTTCTTCAGTGCGGAGATTTCCACCACCTTGCAGCCGGTGGCTTCAGACAGCTGCTTAATGTCGATCTTGTCGCCGTTCTTGCGGACCAGATCCATCATGTTAATGGCGATGACCACGGGGATACCCAGCTCGGTGAGCTGAGTGGTCAGGTAGAGGTTACGCTCCAGGTTGGTGCCGTCCACGATGTTCAGGATGGCGTCGGGACGCTCATGAACCAGATAGTTACGGGCGACCACTTCCTCCAGCGTGTAGGGGGACAGGGAATAAATACCGGGAAGGTCAGTGATGGTCACATCAGCGTGCTTCTTCAGCTTGCCTTCCTTCTTTTCAACAGTAACGCCGGGCCAGTTGCCTACATACTGGTTGGCACCGGTCAAAGCGTTGAACAGGGTAGTTTTACCGCAGTTCGGGTTGCCTGCCAGGGCAATACGCAGTTCCATACAGATTCTCTCCTTCTAATTAGTATC
The DNA here is from genome assembly GCA_020025295.1 of Oscillospiraceae bacterium. Lineage (GTDB taxonomy): Bacteria > Bacillota > Clostridia > Oscillospirales > Oscillospiraceae > UMGS1766. The sequence goes on from JAHHSJ010000046.1 coordinate 4,663, forward strand.
AACTAACTTCTAGTCAAAGTATATGGCGAGCTGACAGCTCGCCCACAATGGCAGCAAAATTAGATGTCGGTTACTTCAACCATCTCTGCATCTGCCTTACGGATGGACAGCTCATAGCCGCGAACCGTAAGTTCAATCGGATCGCCCAGAGGTGCAACCTTGCGAACATGCAGTTCCACACCCTTGGTGATACCCATGTCCATAATGCGGCGCTTGACAGCACCTTCGCCGTGAAGCTTTGCGACCTTAACGGTGTCGCCCACCTTCACCTGACGCAGTGTCTTCATACACTTACCCTCCTAATCAAATCATAATTTTACGAGCCATTTCTTCACTGATGGCAATACGGGATTCCTTCACTTTTACGATCAGGTTACCACCCAGCACGCTCACTACGCACACCTTGCCACCGGTGACAAAGCCCAGATTTTCCAGATGCTTTTTCACATTCGGTGAGCCACCGACTCGCTTTACGATATTCTCTTCTCCTACTGTGGCATAGGAAAGCGGCATCATATAACCATCTCCTTGGAAATACACAAAGTTAGAATTATCTAACCTAATAAAGAATAGCAGGAAACCGTTTTTGTGTCAAGGAAAAAATGTATAAAAAAGGGGCAGACAGCACCACCGATTTTCGGTGATGCTGTCTGCCCAAAGCATTGGTATGCGGTCAGTTGACAGCGTTGACGGTGTAGCCCTGCTCCTCGACGGCGGCCTTGAGCTTGTCGTCGGAAACGGCGGCGTTCAGAGTCACCACAGCGGTGCCGCTTTCGTGGCTGACGAGGGCGGAAGTGACTTCGGGAAGCTCCTCCAGCACCTTCTTCACACGGGCTTCACAGTGGGGGCATATCATGCCCTCAATATGCATGGTCTTTTCCATAGGATTGGTTTCCTCCTCTTGAATGATAGTGGGATTGGATTTATGCGCTTTGTGATGGATGGGGTGATCGTGTTTGGGGTCATACAGATCAAAGAGGTTCAGCCGCAGGGCGTTGGTCACCACGCAGAAGCTGGACAGACTCATAGCGGCGGCGCCGAACATGGGGTTCAGCTGCCAGCCGAAGAGGGAGATAAACACACCGGCGGCCAGCGGAATGCCAATGGTGTTGTAGAAGAAGGCCCAGAACAGGTTCTCGTGGATGTTCCGCAGGGTGGCACGGCTCAGACGGATGGCGGCCGGCACATCGGAAAGCTGGCTCTTCATCAGAACCAGATCGGCGGCATCGACCGCCACATCAGCGCCGGCGCCGATGGCGATGCCGATGTCAGCACGGGTCAGAGCAGGGGCGTCGTTGATTCCATCGCCCACCATGGCGACAGGGCCGCTCTCCTGCAACTGGCGGATGGCGGCTTCCTTGCCCTGAGGCAAAACACCGGCAATCACTTCGTCTACACCGGCGATTTTGCTGATGGCCTGAGCGGTGCGTGGGTTGTCGCCGGTGAGCATGACCACCCGCAGACCCATGTTTTGCAGCTGGCGGATGGCCTCGGGGCTTTCCTCACGGATGATGTCCGCCACGGCAATGATGCCCAGCAGAGCGTTGTCGTAGCAGAACAGCAGGGGAGTTTTGCCCTCTTCCGCCAGTGCAACGGCCTTCTGTTCCAACTCGGTGGAAACGGCGACCTGATCGGAAATGAAACTCAAACTGCCGCCCAGCAGGGGTTTATCCTCCAGCATAGCGGTCAGACCGTTGCCGGGGAGAATTTGGAACTGGGTGACCTCCTGAGGAGTCACGCCCTGTTCCTCTGCATAGGAGAGAATAGCACGGGACAGAGGATGCTCGCTCTTCTGTTCCAGCGCCAGTGCCAGTGCCAGCAGACGCTCCTCCTCCACATCGGGAGCCGGCACCAGATCGGTGACCGCAGGCTGACCCTTGGTGATGGTGCCGGTCTTGTCCAGCACCACGGTTTCGATTTTTCCGGTCTTTTCCAGAGAAACGGCGGTCTTGAAGAGAATGCCGTTTTTAGCGCCCTTGCCGTTGCCGACCATAATGGCGACCGGCGTGGCCAGACCCAAAGCGCAGGGGCAGCTGATGACCAGCACGGAGATGCCACGGGCCAGAGCAAACCCCACGGAGTGGCCCAGCGCCAGCCAGACGATGGTGGTCACCACAGCAATGGAGATGACTGCAGGAACGAAGATGCCGGACACTTTGTCGGCAATTTTTGCAATGGGAGCCTTGGTTGCAGCGGCGTCGCTGACCATCTGAATGATCTGAGAGAGGGTGGTGTCCTGACCGACACGAGTGGCCTCACAGCGAAGGAAGCCGGACTGGTTCACCGTAGCGGCGGAAACGCCGTCGCCCTGCACCTTGTCTACCGGGATGCTCTCGCCGGTGAGGGCGCTTTCGTCCACAGCGGCTTCGCCTTCCAGAATGATGCCGTCCACCGGGATGTGCTCGCCGGGACGCACCAGGAAGATGTCTCCACGGCGCACCTGATCAATGGGAATGGACACTTCCTTGCCGCCCCGTTCCACGGTGGCGGACTGAGGTGCCAGACGCATCAGGCTTTTGAGGGCGTCGGTGGTCTTGCCCTTGGAGCGTGCCTCCAGCAGCTTGCCCACCGTGATGAGGGCGAGAATCATGGCGGCAGACTCGAAGTAGAACTCATGGAGCATGCCCATAGCCTCTTCCATCTGGCCCATGGACTGGAGATGTGCCATGCGGAAGAGGGCGGCAGTGCTGTAACCGAAGGCAGCGGTGGAGCCCAGTGCCACCAGCGTGTCCATGTTGGGGGCACGGTGGATCAGCCCCTTGAAGCCGCTGATGAAGAATTTCTGGTTGATGACCATGACAATGGCCGCCAGCAGCAGCTGAATCAGGCCCAGAGAGACCGGGTCATGTGCCAGCACCGCCGGCAGCGGCAGGTTCCACATATGGCCCATGGCCACATACATCAGGACGGCAAGAAAACCCAGCGAGGCGATCAGACGGCGTTTGAGCACCGGGGTGTCCCGATCCTTGAGGGCGTCCTCGTCCATGGCGGCGGATGTTGCTTCCACACCCTTTTGGCTGGCGCCGTAGCCCGCATCCTCCACCGCAGCGATGATAGCGGCGGGGTCAACAGAGCCTTCCACGCCCATGGAGTTGGTCAGAAGGCTGACCGAGCAGGTGTCCACGCCGGGCAGGGCAGACACTGCTTTTTCCACACGAGCTGAGCAGGCGGCACAGCTCATGCCGGTAACATTGAATTGAGTCATGGCAGTTCCTTTCTGTTGTACTTTATTTCATGAGCTTGTAGAGGGTGTCCAGCAAATCGTCCACGACCTGATCGTCGCCGTTGCGGATGCCTTCCGACACACAGCCGCGGATGTGGCTGTTGAGCAGCTCTCGATTGAAGGAATGAATTGCGGCAGCGGCAGCTGCACTCTGGGTGAGGATGTCGGTGCAGTAGGCATCGTTTTCAATCATGCCCCGAATGCCCCGAATCTGTCCTTCCAGACGAGAAAGCCGGTTGATCAGCTTTTTCTTCTGCTCCTCTGGACGAAGGGTTTTACGCTCCTGACAGCAAGAAGCCATCGTCATACACCTCCTTATATACCCCCTAGGGGTATTATCATTATAGAATTGAAATCAGACAAAGTCAATAGGGATAAAAAAGAAACTTTAAAGGAGGGGGGACGGGAGGGAAAAAGTGTAGTATCATAGGGGAAAAACAGGGGAATCACCCCGGAGGGAGGAAAAACGATGACGGTTGTCACCACTTATGATGCCCCAATAGGGAACTATTATCTGGTTGGGGATGACCGGGCGCTGGTTGGGGTCTGGTTGGAGGGGCAGCGGCGGTTTCCTGTGGAACTTTTCTCAGACTCAACCGAATTCGGGGAAACCGAGGTGCTGCGGCAGGCAAAGGACTGGCTGGATCGCTACTTTGCCGGGGAACAGCCCTCGCCCAAGGAACTTCCCCTGTCCCCGGAGGGCAGTCCCTTCCGGCAGTTGGTGTGGAAGGCTCTGCTGGATATTCCCTATGGCTGCGTGACCACCTACGGGGCCTTGGCGCAGCAGTTGGGGAAGGAACTGGGGCAGGAGCGGCTGTCCGCACAGGCGGTGGGCGGTGCCGTGGGGCACAATCCCATTTCCATTCTGATTCTCTGCCATCGGGTGGTGGGAGCCAAGGGCGACCTCACCGGGTATGCCGGGGGGATTCCGGTGAAACAGTGGCTTTTGACCCATGAGGGGGTCTATTTGGACAGAAAGGGGCGGTTTTGTGGAATGGAAGGACGGTAAGTGTCGGTGCCGCTGGGCAAATCCTAAAAATGAGCGGTACCTCCGCTATCACGACGAGGAGTGGGGTGTACCGGTGCATGAGGACGGCAAGCTCTTTGAACTGCTGCTGCTGGAATCCTTTCAGGCTGGGCTTTCTTGGGAGTGTGTGCTGAATAAATGGGAGAACTTCCGTGCTGCCTTTGACGGATTTGACCCGGTGCGGATTTCCGCATACGATGGGGACAAACTTGAAGCACTGACTCAAAATCCAGGTATCATCCGAAATCGGCGGAAAATCGAAGCCACCGTGGGAAATGCTCGGGTTTTTCTGGAGATACAGCGGGAATTCGGCACCTTTTCCGACTACCTTTGGAGCTGGACCGGGGGAAAGACATTGCTGGAGCAGGGCAAGACCCACTCCGACCTCTCAGATGCCATGTCTGCTGACTTGAAACGGCGTGGGACGCGGTTCGTGGGAACCACCATCGTGTATTCCTATTTGCAGGCGGTGGGAGTCATCTGGTCCCATGAGCCGGGATGCTTTTTGGAGAAAAAAGAATAAAAAGAAAACCGCCCGGGGACAGAGCTTTTGTCCTCGGGCGGTTTGTGCTGGTACACATTATATAATGTATACATTCAGACCAGATAGGTGACTTCCTTTCTGGGGGCAAAGCACCGGGCGTCGACGCCGTCCCAGTTGGCGGTATAGGAACGGGCACCGGTGGGGCAGACATAGGAGCAGCGCTGGCACTGGATGCAGATATCCTCGTTGATCTCCAGCGTGTTCGGGTCAATGGCTCCCTCGGGACAGGAAGTGACGCAGATGCCGCAGCGATTGCACAGCTCCTCGTTCCGGTGCTTGGGGATGATGGTTTTAGCACGCTTTTGCACACTGGGGGTGGGATCGCCCTCAGGGGCAGGGATGGAAACCAGTGCGCCGCCGGACAGCTTGGCACGCACCTTGGCGGCGAAGTCCTGCATTACCAGCAGATCCTGCTGGTCGGGACGGCTGTGACCGGAGCGGATCGCAAGGGTGTGGGGGGTCACCAGAGTGATGGCGCCAACCACGGTGAATCCCTGTTCTACGGCGGTCTGATACATCTGAGCCAGATTGTTCTCGCAGGCCCGGTTGCCGTAGGCGGCAATCAGGATGCAGGGCGTGCCCTCGGCGTGGAGGTTGGTGAAGAGCCGGGATGCATAGGGGACTTTGCCGCCAAAGGAAGGAGCGGCAAGCAGCACCAGCTCGTCGGGACCAAAGGTAAAGTCCTGATTGCGGGAGGCGGAGTCGGTCTGATCCACCATGCGGGGCTGGGGAGAGAACAGGGAGGCCAGCATATGGGCGGCGTTCCGAGTGCCCCCGGTGGGGGAAAAGACAAGAGCAGTGACAGGCAGAGCGTGGATGGCGGACATGGGAATTCCTTCTTTCCTAATTTCCTGTTTTGGATGAGTTACTCAGCGGTGCGGCTGAATTGCGGGTCGGAGGCAGCCCAGATCATTTGCTCCAGTGCCAGTCCGGCGGCACTGATGGGGTTGCTATGGTCCCGAATCATGCAGATATTTCGACTGGGAATGGGGGTGTCCAGACGGACTTCCAGCACCTCACCGCTGCGGATGGCGTCCTCGGCAAAGAACCGGGGCAGAAAACCAAGCCCCAGATCGTGCTTGACGAGGGGGAGAATCTGGTCTACGGTGGCCAGCTCAATGTCCGGGTGAAACACACATCCCCGGGAGGAGAACAGCTCACTGTAAAACTGGTAGGTCTTGGTGTTGGGGTTCAGAGCAATCAGAGGATAATTCTGTAAGTCAGCGAAGGATACCACCTGTTGGGTCAGGGGCAGAAAACCCGGTCCGGCAATCAATACCTCCTGAAAAGCCTGAAGCGGATAGGTACGCAGGGGGCGCTTTACCTCCGCCGGGGAGGTAATTACCGCCAGATCGACAGCGCCGGAGCGGATGGCCTCAATCGCCTGAGGGGTGGTCTGGTTGGTGATCTGGATGTGGATGCCGGGGTAGGTTCGGTGGAACTGGCTCAGCACATCCAGCAGCAGTCCGTTCAGCGCCGTCTCGCTGGCGCCGATGGTGATACGGCCCTGCTCCAGATTTTTGGCGCTGGTCAGCTCCGCCTCGCCGGTGAGCAGATGCTCAAAGGCAATCCGCACATGGGCATACAGCTGCTCACCCTCCGGTGTGAGGGTGACTCCCCGGTGGGTGCGGAGAAACAGCCGGCAGCCCAAGCTGTGTTCCAGATTGTTGATGGCCCGGGTAATGTTGGGCTGGCTGTTCATCAGCTGCTGGGCGGCCTTGGTGAAGCTGCGGCATTTGGCCACATAGTAAAAAATGCGGTAGTAATCATAGGATACAGCCATGGGACACCTCATGTCGTATTGATATAGTTACTATATCAAATATAGCTTTTACACATCTGTCACCATGGAGTATAATACATCGGATGTGAAAAAGCAAATTCAAATGAATCAGGAAGGGAGCATGGAGGACCATGACAATTTGTATTGGTCGGCAATACGGAAGCGGCGGCCGAGAGGTAGGCCAGCTTCTGGCAAAAAAGTTGGGAATTCCCTGCTACGACAAGCTTCTGGTGTCGCAGGCGGCAAAGGAAGCAGGTATGTCGGAGAAGCAGGTCAGTGAGACGGAGGAGCGGGCGGATGCGTCCGCTTGGATGCTGAGCGGCAACCCCTTTGCAGACAGCGCCGCCATTGCACATACCTTTTATACCCCCAGCCAGCGTATCTTTGACGCAGAGCGGGACACCATCTGCCGTCTGGCGGAACAGGGCGACTGCGTGATCGTGGGCCGCTGCGCCTCGGATATTCTGGGCCGGGACAACTGCTATTCCGTGTTCATTTATGCGGCGGAAGAGAACCGTTTGGCGCGGGTGCAAAAGCGCAATGATCTGACACCCAAGCTGGCAGCACAGCGGCTGCGCCGGGTGGATCGTCTGCGCAGACAGTATTTTGACTTCTATGCCGGCACCCGTTGGGGACATCGGGAGAGTTATGACCTGATGCTGGACAGCGATACCAATGGCGTGGAGGGCTGTGCGGAAATCATTCTCGCCGGTCTGAAGCAGTGGGAGGCGCGGCATGAATAAGGATCTTACGGTAGGAAAACCGGAAAAGGTGCTGTGGAAGTTCTGCCTGCCTCTGTTCGGCAGCATCATCTTCCAGCAGCTTTATAACATTGCCGACAGCTTTGTCGCCGGCAGATTCATCGGTGAGGACGCATTGGCTGCCGTCGGCAACAGCTATGAGATCACCCTGATCTATATTGCCTTTGCCTTTGGCTGCAACATCGGCTGTTCGGTGATTGTGTCCCAGTACTTCGGTGCAAAGAAGTACGGCAAGATGAAAACGGCAGTCTACACCACGCTGATCAGCAGTGCCGTGCTCTGTGCGCTGTTGATGATGACCGGCATTCTGGGCTCGAAAGGCCTGCTGCAGCTCATCAATACCCCGGAAGCCCTGATGGTGGACTCCAAGCTCTATCTGGACATCTATGTCTGGGGCCTGCCCTTCGTGTTTTTCTATAATATCGCCACCGGCATCTTCTCCGCTCTGGGCGATTCCAAAACTCCCTTTATCTTCCTTGCCGTGTCCTCCACGGCGAATATCGCAGTGGATATCCTCTTTGTGGCGGGCTTCCACATGGGTGTGGACGGTGTAGCATGGGCTACCTTCCTCTGCCAGGGCGTCAGCTGTGTGCTGGCTATGGTGGTTGTGATGCGCCGCCTGCAGAAGATCCATGTTGAGGGCAAGGTGAAGAAGTTCTCCCGGCATGTGCTGGGCCGTGTGGCAGTGATTGCCATTCCCAGCATTCTGCAGCAGAGCTTCATCTCCATCGGCAACATTGCTATCCAGAGTGTTATCAACGGCTTTGGCCCGGCAGTCATGGCTGGCTATTCTGCTGGAGTGAAGCTGAATAACCTGGTTATCACCTCCTTCACCACGCTGGGCAACGGCGTGTCCAACTATGCCGCCCAGAACATCGGCGCACAGAAGCTGTCCCGAGTGAAGGACGGCTTCAAGGCCGGCGTCAAGCTGGTGTGGGTGCTGTGTCTGCCCTTGAGCCTGCTGTACTTCTTCGGCGGTTCTGCACTGCTGCGGCTGTTCCTGACCGAGCCGACGGAGCTTGCCATCCATACCGGTGTTACCTTCCTGAGAATTCTGGCACCTTTCTACTTCGTGGTGTCTGTGAAGCTGGTGGGTGACGGTATCCTCCGTGGCGCCGGTCTGATGAAGCGGTTCATGGTGGCCACCTTTACCGATCTGGTTCTCCGTGTGGTGCTGGCCTTTGTGCTGGCTAAGACGGTTCTGGGCGCCACCGGCATCTGGTGTGCATGGCCCATCGGCTGGAGCGTGGCAACGATTATCACGCTGGTGTTTTACCACACCGGGCCTTGGAACAAACAAGGCGCAGAGCAGCTGAATTGAGCAAAAATGTTGCGAAAAGCAGCTCCGGTCAAAACCGGAGCTGCTCTTTCTTTCAAGGAAACAAGAAAAGAGTGAAGGGTGCCGAACAAGTGGGTTTCGACATCTTGACAGATGTGAGATAATGGTTCAGAGAACTCAAAAGAGAAGGTGTAAATACGGTGACCGTAAAAAAGAGGCTGTCATCAGCTCAGATTATCATTCTCGGTTTTGCCGGAGTAATTTTGATGGGCAGCTTGTTATTGATGCTGCCGATTTCTTCCCAAGCACGAGTCGTCACACCATTTTCCGATACGCTTTTTACTGCCACATCTGCCGTCTGCGTGACCGGACTTGTGGTTCAGGATACAGCGACCTACTGGTCGGCCTTCGGTCAGACGGTCATTCTGCTGCTGATCCAGATTGGCGGCATGGGCGTGGTGACGGTGTCGGTCGCGTTGTCATTGGTGTCGGGACGCAAAATCAACCTGCGGCAGCGCAGTACCATGCAGGAATCCATTTCCGCCCATCAGGTGGGCGGCATTGTGAAGCTGACTTACTTCATTATCAAGATGACCGTCATTTTCGAGCTGCTGGGAGCGCTGTTGATGTCTCCCGTGTTCTGTAAGGAATTCGGATTTTGGAAGGGCATCTGGTACAGCGTATTTCATTCTATTTCCGCATTCTGCAACGCAGGCTTTGACCTGATGGGCGTGGAAGCTCCCTATTCCTCTCTGACCGGATTTTCCGGGGAGCCGATCATCAACATCGTGATTATGCTGCTGATCGTCATCGGCGGTATCGGCTTCATCACATGGGATGATATCAAGGTAAATCGGCTGAAGTTCCACCGCTACCGGATGCAGAGCAAGGTCATCCTTTCCGTGACGGCCTGCCTGATTTTCCTGCCTGCCATTTATCTCTTTTTCTTTGAATTTTCCGAGCTGCCCATGGAAGAACGAATTCTGGGTTCCCTCTTCCAGTCGGTGACCCTGCGTACCGCCGGCTTTAACACGCTGGACCTGACTAAAATCAGCGAAGTGGGCGTGGGTATCATGATTATCCTGATGGTGATCGGCGGTTCGCCCGGATCGACGGCCGGCGGCTTTAAGACCACCACTCTGGCTGTGATGCTGGCTAATGCCGGCTCGGTGTTCTGCCGGAGAGAGCATCCCCAGTTCTTTGGCCGCCGCATTGAGGACAGCGTAGTGCGCCATGCGGCTACTCTGGTGACCATGTATTTTGTCATGTTCATGACCGGCGGCTTTATTATCAGCCGTGTGGAGGGGCTGCCTCTGCTCACCTGCCTGTTTGAAACCGGCTCTGCAGTGGGTACCGTAGGTTTGTCCATGGGTATTACCCCCGGACTGGGGCAGCTGTCCCGCATTATTCTGATTTTACTGATGTATTTCGGCCGTGTCGGCGGCCTGACCCTGATCTTTGCTGCCGTGGCTGGTCATCAGGGCAATACTGCAAGACTGCCGCAGGGAAAACTGACGGTAGGATAAGAGGAGATAGAGTATGAAGGTTGTATTGTTGATTGGACTTGGCAGATTTGGCAGACATGTTGCTATGAAGCTGAACGAACTGAACCATCAGGTGATGGCGGTGGATGTCAACGAGGAACGGGTGAATTCTGTCCTGCCTTATGTGACCAACGCTCAGATCGGTGACGCATCCAACGAGGAATTCCTGTCCTCTTTGGGTATCCGTAATTTCGATGTCTGCATCGTGGCCATCGGCGACGATTTCCAGAACTCTCTGGAGACCGCATCCCTGCTGAAGGAGCTGGGTGCCAAGAAGGTGGTGGCGAGAGCGGCCACCGGCGTGCAGGAGAAGTTCCTGCTGCGCAATGGCGCAGACGAAGTGGTCTACCCGGAAAAGCAGCTGGCTGCATGGACGGCCATACGCTACACCGGCGAGCACATTCTGGACTACATTGAGCTGGACAGCGAGTATTCTATCTTTGAGCTGGATGTTCCCTCGGCTTGGATTGGCAAGACGGTGATGCAGCTGGATGTGCGGAAGAAGTACGGCATCAATATGCTGGGCATCCGCACCAACGGCAAGCTGGACATGAACATCACCTCGGAAACGGTGCTGCATCCGGCCTCCTCAATTCTGGTGCTGGGCCCGGAGAAGATGCTCCAGAAATATTTCCATATCTGATTGCTACGGCATCGAAAGCGGCAGCTGCCTTCTCAAAGAGGGCAGCTGCCGCTGCTGTTTTTGCGGGGCAATGGGAGCGCACACAGGGGAGGAGAAGTAGTATAGCCGATATGCGGCAATAAACTTTCGGAATGAAGGCGTGTGAGTTTGGCAAAACGACAGGAGAGAGCTAAACCGCTGATAAACTGAGTGACACCCAAATAAGGAAAATGCCTGCTCACTTGACTAGGTTTATTGTAAGTATGTATAAATCAGGAAAATCGCAAATTGCAAGTGCAAGTTGGACACCCCGCACAGTAAAAATTTGTTAGC
>JAHHSJ010000047.1 GCA_020025295.1 Oscillospiraceae bacterium
CTCCATGGAGGGCTGATTGGACGGCTGCTCCTGCTGGGGCACCTGCTGCTGAGGCTGAGAGTTATCGGGAGCGGGAGTTTCACTGGGCTTCTCCGGCTTCTGCTCATCCAGAACCACCGTGATTTCCGTGGTTTCACCGCTGCGCCAGACGGTGAGCTTCATCTCGTCGCCAGCGGAGTGGCGGTTTTTCGCATTGACCAGTTCCTCAAAGGTGGTGATCTCCTTGCCGTCCACAGCGGTAATGATGTCGCCCTGCTTCAGACCGGCAGTTTCTGCACAGGAACCGGGCACAATGGAGTTGACATAGGCACCCACAGGCATATTAAAGCGCTGCTCATCCAGAGGAGAGATGGTGGACACGGTAATGCCCAGAGAGGGCTTGCCGGTGATATAACCGTACTGCATCAGGTCGGTGACCTTCTTTTCCACATCGTTGTAGGGGATGGCGAAGCCGATGCCCTCGATGCTGGCTGCGGTAGAGGTGCCGGAGTTGGAGTACTTGGCGTTGACAATGCCAATCACTTCTCCGTACTGATTGAAGAGGGGACCGCCGGAGTTGCCGCTGTTCACGGTGCAGTTGGTCTGAAGTACATTCATGACCGTGCCGTCGGAGGTGCTGATGGCACGATCCAGAGCGGAAACAATGCCGGTGGTAGTGGTGTTGGACAGGGTGCCCAGTGCGTTGCCGATGGTGGTGACGGTGTCGCCCACATTCAGCTGAGAAGAGTCACCCAGCACCACGGGAGTCAGACCGGTGGCGTCGATTTTCAGCAATGCCAGATCGTTGTCGGCGTCGCTGCCCACCAGCTGTGCGGGAAGGCTGGTGGTGTCGGGGAAGGTGACGGAAATCTCCTGTGCCTCGTCGATGACATGGTGACAGGTGACGATATAGCCATCCTCGGTGATGACAAAGCCGGTACCGGCTCCGGCACCACGGGCGGTGGATACCTCAATGCCCACCACACTGTTGGCGTAGGCGGCGTAAATCTCTGCCACGCTCATCGGATCGCCGGGTTCCAGCTGAGTGGTGTCCACCGTGGTGGTGGGACGGTCCACGTGCTGAATGGTGGTGTGGCGAGAGCTTCTGGAAATCAGAGCGTAAGCGCCGACGCTGACCAGACTGCCCAGCAGGGCACAGACCAGACAGAGGGCAATCGCCGTGCCGAAGGGAACGGGCTTTTTGGGCTTCTTTTCCTTCTTGGGGGGCGTGGAATCACTGTAAGGAGGGGGAGACTGCCAAGCGGGGTTGGGCTCGGGCTGGGGATCTGCCCCGAAATCAGAATAGCCGGAATCATGGGGCTGAAAATCGTCATTGTTGGGATACATATAAGAAAACTCCTTTCTGGGGATGAATACAGGAATCAAATACTCCGTTTCGGAGTTACTGTGGTTATTGTATAAGCATAACCTTAATTGAATTTGAAAATACTACGAACATTTTATGAACGAAGAAATCCGGGGGTAAGAGGACGGAGAGAAAAAGCACTGGTTCGACCGGAAAAGACACCACCAAATCGGATTGAAGCAGTCCTTTTGCTGTGCTATAATACGGCAAACCGGTTCCATGGAGCGGAAACGGAACCGTGTTATTGCCTTTTCTGGAGGAACAACGGATGAAACTGTTGAGCTATGTGTTAACACGAAAACTCACTAATGCTGTGCTGGAGAAAGCGGCCCAAGACGGCATGATGGAAGATAACAGCCGTCGGGTGCGGCAGGTGTCGATCTATCAGTGGAGTTTTTGGCTTTTTGCACTGCTTGGATTGCTGGTCGGCGGAGCGTGCTGGATTTTTCATCAGCCGAAGGCCGGGCTTGTCATGTTTCTGTTGTTTGAAGCGCTGGCGGTTCCCGGGCTTTGCATACAGTATAATTGCCTGCTTACCTATAACGAAGAGGGGTTCACCTGGCGCAATCTGCTGCGAATCAGTCACCGCTATTCCTATGAAGAGGTGACCGGGCTATATCAATCGCCGCTTCGTGTGGTGGTGGAGCTGAACGATCACAAGCGGCTGGATTTGGATCCGGGCTGGGTCAACCGGGAACAATTTGCCAAGGCGGTCTGTAAATACCGCAGTCAAAAGCCGCCCAAGCTTGCACCGCCGGTGGTGGGAATGTCGAATTCGGAAATTGCCGAAGCCTACGAAAACGGAGTTTTTGCAAGAGCCATGCTGGTCAGGAAGGATGATTTGCCCCAGTTTGCCCGGTTTAAGCGAATCCATTACTGCCTTTGTGCCCTAGCTTGGTTGTTTGCCATTTTTGCTGTCGTTGGCCTCCAGACCTTCCAACAGATGGGAGTCTTGACGGGGCTGTTTCTGTGTGCGCTGCCCGGACTCCTCTGCATGGCGGTGTCTCTCACCCTGTATTTTCGGTACCCCCAGTACTTTACCACACGCGAACCGCCTTCTGTGGAGTTGCTCCCCAAGCCAAAACGAAGCATCCATAAGCGCTGTACCAATGCCATGGTCAGCTTGCTCACATTTCCCGGAGGAATCCTATTTTTCCTTGCTCAGCTGAACGGGCAGCCTCTGCTCAGGCCGCTTTTGCTGGCCGCTGCAGTGGCAGTGCTGCTGTTTGTGGGCCTTTTGAGCCTGTTCCGCCGGTATTCGTGGGAATACCGCAAGTTCCGAATCGGATATGTCAGCTTTGCCTTTTGTCAGGTGCTGTTCTGCCTGTCCGTGTTCTTTACTCTGGCCGGTCTGTTTGCTTCCATCTAACAAAGAAAAACGGTGCAGCCCATCGGGCTGCACCGTTTTCATATACAGTTCATTTGAACGAGAAATCTTACTTAGTGACCCAAGTGCCGGTGGCCTCACAGGTCAGGTAAGCGTTGATGAAGCCGTCCAGATCGCCGTCCATCACATTGTTGATGTTGCTGGTCTCGAAGCCGGTACGGGTGTCCTTGACCATCTGATAGGGCATGAACACATAGGAGCGGATCTGGCTGCCCCATTCGATCTTCATCTGCACACCCTTCAGGTCAGAGATCTTCTCGGCGTGAGCCTGCATCTGCAGCTGAACCAGCTTGTCACGCAGCATACGATAGCAGGTGTCCTTGTTCTGGAACTGAGAACGCTGCTGCTGGCTGGACACCACAATGCCGGTAGGCTTGTGGATCAGACGGACGGCAGAGGAGGTCTTGTTGATGTGCTGACCGCCGGCGCCGGAGGAACGGAAGACCTGCATCTCCACATCCTCGGGACGGATGTCCACTTCCACATCGTCGGGGAGGTCGGGCATGACTTCCACAGCGGCGAAGGAGGTCTGACGGCGGGCGTTGGAGTCGAAGGGAGAAACACGAACCAGACGGTGGACGCCGTTCTCGCCACGGAGATAGCCGTAGGCATTTTCACCGGTCACCATGATGGTAGCGGTCTTGATGCCGGCTTCTTCACCGTCTTCGTAGTCCAAGGTTTCCCACTTAAAGCCCTGACGGTCGGCCCAGCGGGTGTACATACGGAACAGCATGCTGGCCCAGTCCTGAGCCTCGGTTCCGCCGGCACCGGCGTGGATGGTGACCATGCAGGGGAGATTGTCGTACTCACCGGTGAACAGGGTGGCAAGACGAGCCTTCTCCAAGTCCTGAGCCAGCTTGTTGTAGCCCTCGATGACCTCGGGAACGATGGATTCGTCTTCCATCTCCTGACCCATCTCGCACAGAACCAGCAGATCTTCCAGCGTAGTCTCGCGCTTGTGCTGGTTGTCGATCTTGTCCTGCAGGTTCTTCACACGGGTGGTGACCTTCTGGGCGTGCTCCATGTTGTCCCAGAAACCGTCGGCAGCACTCTCTGCCTGCAGCAGGTCCAGCTCCTGCTCAGCGGCTTCCATGCCCAGAGCACCGGCCAGATCGGAGAGAACAGGCTTCATTGCCTGGAGCTTACTGATGTATTCATCAAACTGAAGGATTGCCATAGTATTATCCTTTCTTGTATACACATTACTTCAATTTGATATTATATCCAAAAAATCCGAATTTGTAAAGAGAAAAGCACGGTTTTCTTGCAAGAAAATCCGTGCTTTTGCCTTATCGCTCGCTGATCAGCGTGTCCTCGCTGACGGCGAAGATGAAATCATCCAAATCTCCCTCCGGCACATCTGCGGGGCAGGGAGCGTTGAAATTGCAGTTCTTTTGATTCATAGTGATAACCTCCAAAATAGACTAAACATATTCTATGCAGGGAAAAGGAGATATATTCCAGTATGATTTGGAACGAATGGGAGGGGGAAATAGATTGACGGGGGAGAGTCAGCGTGATAAAATAAACGGGTATGCCGGAGTGGCGGAATTGGTAGACGCCCGGGACTTAAAATCCCGTGTGAGCAATCACGTGCCGGTTCGATCCCGGTCTCCGGCACCAGTACAGCACCGAATGCGAGTTTACTCGTGTTCGGTGCTGTACTGGTGTTTATGGCACTGCCTTGTGGAAAAATGCAGCCTGTTTTCTCTGGTTAACAGAGCCGCAGAAGGCAACTTTCTCAATTTTTGAAATAAGGGGTTGACAGTGCCTGTATGCGGTGCTATAATAAACGGGTACTTGAGGGTAACACCTCAGTTCGTATCGCGGGGTAGAGCAGCTCGGTAGCTCGTCGGGCTCATAACCCGGAGGTCGTCGGTTCAAATCCGGCCCCCGCAACCATATTGTGTGTCAGAATAGATGCACCCCTGAAAACCCTTGAGAAATCAAGGGTTTTCGTCGTCTTTTTCAAGCTTCAAGAAATATCTTAAAAAATTATGGTCTGTATCCTGTCATTGTGGATACAGACCTTTTTATTTTCCTCACGGGCGCAAACGGATGGTCCGACATTAAAAAGGGCGAAACTGCTTTTCGGGGAATCTCATTTTCTCAACAGAACATCTCAACAAGTCAGATTACGAATTTCTGGGTGATTGAAAGTTTAATTACAGTGTGCTATTATTGAGTTAGGTAAAGCTAACTACTGCGAGCTTGTTTTTGACTTGAAGCTGGCTTTCCAAGAGAGTCAATCCCAACTATGTTGTAGATTTGGTAGGGAGGATGTCTTTATGGTTTTTCATATGATGGGAAATAAATCAAACCCGGCAATCTTGTTTTTTCATGCGATGGGCGTCACAGGCGACAGCAGTACTCCGGTCGCAGATTGCCTAAAAGAACAGTATTATTGCATTATGCCCACTTCAACCGTATATTGTGCCGGTCAAAAGTATATGGGTAAGGCTGACGAAATACGCCAGGTGGAACACTTTCTACGGGAACAGGGAATCAATAAACTTGCGTTGGTCGTTGCTTCCTCCATAGGAACGGATTTGGCAATGGCTTTTTTAACACAATCAAACATATCGGTGGAGCATGTGTTTTTCGATGGAGGACAGTTTGCCCAAATTGGGAAAATGACTCGCTGTATCATGACGCCCTTTTTGTATTTGGCGATGAAAAGCCTGTACTGGTCCAAAGGGAAAACGCTGAAAAAAATACTCTGGTGTGATGACGAAGCAATCAAGCCTTATTTCATTGAGGCAGGGAAAAACCTGTCGTATGGAAATCTTCGCTGCCAGTTGGCGGATAGTCTGGAAGATAAGCCGTTTCCCATGCTGCCGGAAGAATTACAAAAACGCACTTTTTGGGAATTTGGAAGTGTGGAAGACCATTTCAAATATCGCAAAAATGTGATGCAGACATACACGCATGGAAATTTTCCGGTTTTTGAGGAATGCAATCATATGCAATGTCAGATTCGTGATCCGAACGGTTTTGCAGAACTGTTAATGTCGGTGATTGAGAAAAACGAATTGCCGCAGCGTCCTTTTATACGCTCCGAAGGCTGAAAAACGAGAAGCGAACCATAGATGTACAAAAATTTAGAAAAGCATCTATTTAGGTCAAACAGAGCAGAAACCGCCTCATTTCGATGGAAATCAGACGGTTTCTTTTTGCGTTCCGGATCTTATTCAAATCTGACCCACCCAATCAAAATAACCCCCACCAGCAAAGCTTTGCTGGTGGGGGTTGTTCGTTGTATCAGTGATTGATTACATACCTGCGGCTGCTACTTGTCCGGCGGCCTGACCTTCCTGCGCCTTGGCAGCAGCCGGAGCGGCGGCAGGTTTCTTGGGAGCGGCCTTGGCAGCCGGGGCGTTCCCTTCCTTGACCAGCAGCTCTTGCAGCGCTACGGTCCAGTTCAACTCCTGCAAACGGGCGTCCAGATAACCGGCAGTAATTCTGGCGTTTCGGAAGGCCTGACCGTTGTAGTTCACCAGCTGGAAGGCGTCCCGGATCATCTGGGCCAGCGTCCCGTAGTTCTCTTTCTGGCTTTTGGACAGAATGGAGTCCACCTTGCCGTTAAAGGCGTCAATGACAAAGTTGATTGCAGTCTCTCTGCGGTTCTTTTCCGCATAGTCGCACTCAGCGGCGAGGCCAGTTTTGATCATCTGTGCCGTGTGGGCCCGGGCATCCTCCAGCATTTTTCCGGCTTCGGTGGAGTCGAACGCTTCCGGCAGCTCGTCCAGCAGAGAGTAGGTGGGCTTCAACCATTCGTCCCCATAGCCTTCAATGAGATTACGCATTGCAGTCGCGGTGCGGCGGTATTCATCGGCCTTCTCCTTGATGTCATAGGCTTCGCCGGCGATTCCTTTTGCCTTGGCCTCCGCTTCGTCAAGGATTCTTCGGGCTTCTGCTTCTGCCCGGACGGTGCGCTGGGCCGCCTCTGCTTCCGCTGCATCGGTAATCTCCTTTGCTTTGGCGCTGGCTTTCGCAGCATCAGCGAGGATGCGCTGCGCTTCGGCTTCCGTGTCCACAAGCCCCTGATACTTCGACAGGGCGGCAACCCGGTCGTTGGCCGCTTCCAAGGACCCGGTGGTCTGATTCAGGAGATCAACGGTGGCAGCAAGCTGCTGGGCGGCGGACTTTTGACCCAGCTTTGTCTTGACCAGCAGGCCTGCAAGGATCAAAAGAATGACGGACATCATGGGCAACATAGAAGCACTTCCTTGTAAGAATCAATTCATTATAGCTATTAAAGCATGGTCCACCGCCAAAAGCAAGACAAAGAAGAGGAGCGTGGAAGGTGAATTACATCCGGCAAATACGCAATGAGCAATATATAGAAAACATTTGCAAAAGTTATTGATGAAATGTATAATGAGCCAAAGCGGCCATGTGCCTGCGAGGCCGTACGGGACTTCCGTGCGGCCATGTTATTTCTTGTAAACAGCTTCGGACTTTAGAGCAAATAGAACGAAGCGTTTCCGGGTGGAGAAAAGAGAACCACAACCAAAAGAGGGAGGCGACACACGGTGGAGTTTCCGGCTCATATTAGAACAGATGTCAGAAATGGACAGCAGACGGATGTGGTGCAGACGGTCGAAACACACTGTCGCATGACTGCAAAGTATGCGGGAGAAGTACTTTCTTCCGTGGGACTGGGCGAAGCGGCATATCTGGCTGGATTGCTGCATGACCTTGGGAAGTTCACGCAGACTTTTTCCGACTATCTGTGGGATGCGCACCGAGGAAACGAGGTGCGGAGGGGCTCTGTTAATCACACCTTTGCCGGAGTACAATATCTGTTTCGTCATGGGTATTGCCGGGAAAAGGGACTGGATTTTCCTCAGAACATTTCCTGTGAGCTTTTAGGCTATGCCATTGGAGCACATCACGGCCTGTTTGATCTGATGAAAGAGAAAAAAGAATACGGATTTCCCCACAGGCTTATGGAGGATGGAATTCACTACGCCGAAGCCGAACAAAACTTTCTGACCTACTGTGCAGACCGGGAAGAACTGAATGCACGATTCCGGCGTGCGGCGGAGGAATTAACCGAATGGCTGACGAACATTTGCCGGCTGTGCATCCAAGCCCCTGAAACGACGAACGAGCATTTGATGTTTTACACCGGTATGGCAGTTCGGCTCCTGTTATCGGCGGTCATCGAAGGAGATCGGCGGGACACGGCGGAATTTCGGCAGGATTTCTGTTATCCAGTGTTTCCCGGGGAACGCAGAGCGCTCTGGGAGGAGTGCCTTTCGTTTCTGGAACAGCGACTGGATACCTTCTCTCAGGAGAAACCGATCCAGAAGGCACGGAGAACGATTTCGGACCTGTGCAAAGAGAAGGCAGGGAATTCCGGCAGGCTGTATCGGCTGAATGTGCCTACCGGGGGCGGAAAAACGCTGGCTTCGCTTCGATTTGCTCTGGCACATGCGAAGAAATGGAATCGACAGCGTATTTTCTTTGTGATCCCACTTTTGTCCATCATTGACCAGAACAGCAAAGTGATCCGGGAATCTCTGCCCCGGCAGGATATTATTTTGGAACATCATTCCAATGCAGTTCAGACAGAAGAGAACGGAAGTGAATTGGACCCCAGAGAGCTTCTGGCAGAAAACTGGTCTGCGCCGGTGATAATCACCACACTGGTGCAGCTTCTGAATACCTTGTTTTCCGGGAAAACCACTGCTATCCGGAGGTTTCAGGCGCTGTGCAACAGTGTTGTTATCTTTGATGAGGTTCAGACAGTTCCACCCCATATGCTGACACTGTTTAACCTTGCCGTCAATTTTCTGACTGAGTTCTGCGAGACAACGGTGGTGCTTTGTTCTGCAACACAACCCTGTCTGGAGCAGGTTCCGCATCCGTTGGTACGGGAACCGGAAGAGTTGGTCCCATATGAGGAAAGCCTTTGGGCACCGTTTCAGCGCACCCAGATACAGGATGCAGGACGGTGCAGGTTGGAAGAGCTGCCTGAGTTGGTTTTGGAGCGGCTTTCCGGACACCGCAGTATGCTGGTGGTATGCAACAAAAAAGGAGAAGCAGAGATGCTCTTCCACGCACTTCGGGGTAGAGTTCCGCACCTGTTCCACTTGTCTGCATCCATGTGTATGGCACACCGACGGAATACACTGGCAAACCTGCGGGCCGTTCTGGAGCCGGAAAGCGGTGTCGAAGAAGGAATCCTCTGTATTTCAACACAGGTCATCGAGGCAGGTGTGGATATTTCCTTTGATTGTGTCATCCGATTGCTGGCCGGTATGGACAGCGCAGTACAGACGGCCGGCCGCTGTAATCGAAATGGAGAAAGTGATTGTCCAGCTCCGGTTTATCTGCTGTACTGCACCGACGAACGCCTGACGATGCTGAGGGATATCCAGATGGCACGGGATGCGTCCTGTGCGCTGATGCAGGAATTTGCAAAGCATCCGGACGTATACCAGAATGATTTGGCATCCGATGAAGCGATCCGATTTTACTATCGTTACCTTTATCAGCAGATGAAACAGGGCGCACAGGATTTCCCTGTGAGTGAGAAAAACGGTGGCAGGGATACCATCTTTGACATGATGGCCCTAAATACAAAACAGGCGGCGGGTGTTTCTGCTCAATTCTTCCTGCATCAGGCGTTCCAGTCTGCAGGACAGGCGTTCCGGGTGTTTGATGATAACACGGTGGATGTGCTCGTGCCGTACGGTGCGAAGGGAAAACGAATCCTTGCAGAACTTTGTTCTCAACGAGCCATGGAAGACATTGCTTTTGCGCGACAGACACTGGACGCGGCTCGCCCTTATACGATTGCGCTGTACCAGTGGCAGCTCGATCGGTTAACCGAAGCACACGCCCTGTATTCTGTGGGAGGAACACTGGCGCTGGCGCTGCACGAAGCGTACTATCATAGAGAAACCGGCCTGACGCTGGAACCAGAGACAGACCGGACATTGGAGGTGCAAACATGCGATTTCCTAATATAGTTGAGTTTGAAGTGACGGGATCTTATGGACTGTTCTCAGACCCGGTCATGCGAGTGGGAGGAGAGAAATGTACCTATCCGATCCCTACCTATGAGGCCATCAAGGGGATTTTGGCCTCGGTCTATTGGAAACCTACCTTTATCTGGGTCGTTGATCAGGTTCGGGTCATGAACCGGATTTAGACGGAGGTGAAGGGGGTGCGCCCGATTAAGTATGGACATGGCCCCAAAGAGGCGGGCAACGATTTGTCCTATTACACCTACCTGAAAGACTGTCGCTATCAGGTGCGTGCTCATTTTGAATGGAACGAGAATCGTCCGGAGTTGGCTGGGGACCGGAAGGAAGAAAAGCATCACAATATCGCTAAACGGATGATCAAAGCGGGAGGACGGAGAGATATCTTTCTGGGTGCAAGAGAGTGTCAGGGGTATGTGGAACCCTGTAA
Source organism: Oscillospiraceae bacterium (assembly GCA_020025295.1). GTDB lineage: Bacteria > Bacillota > Clostridia > Oscillospirales > Oscillospiraceae > UMGS1766. The sequence goes on from JAHHSJ010000047.1 coordinate 10,161, forward strand.
ATTCGGAGAGGGAAAAGGCGCGTATGACGATCTGCCTGAATTGAGTTTTGGACTCATGTACCACGGATTGACCTATGCGGACGAGGCATACTCACCGGAAACCCGGAATGCTATGACGGCAAATTTCTGGTATCCGGTTATGGAGAAGGGCGTGCTTACCTTTCCGAGACCGGATGCGTGCCCGCTGCATAAACACCTGAGAAGCATGAAAATGAAACCGTTTGGGGTAGAGGAAAATAACTTTATCGGATTGCGGGAATTCGGGGAGGTGAACTGATGGGACTGCTGCAAAAGGCCTGTGAGACCTATGACTATCATCGAAATTTGGTAGGCAGGTACGAAACCGGGAAAGAACCTCTGGCGCCCAGCTCGCATATGTCTGTTCGTGCAGATATTGAGATTACCGTGGATGGAAATGGACAGTTTGTGAGTGCGAAAGCGCTGGACAAAAACGAACCGAAAGTCCTGATCCCGGTGACGGAGCAATCTGCGGGACGCTCCGGAAGAAATCCGCAGCCTCATCCGCTGTGCGACCAGTTAGGTTATCTGGCACCCTATAATGAAGCCAAGCATTCGCTCTATGTGGAGCAGTTAAAAAGCTGGGTGCAGTCGGACTACTCTCCTCCAAAGCTGGAGCCGATTCTCCGCTATATTGAGGGAGAAACCATTGTAAGCGATTTACTGGAAGCTGGAATTATAAAGCTGAAAGAGGGATTGCCGGACAATGAAAAGCAGATGGTTTGCTGGTCTGTCGTCGGGCTTGGCTTGGAAAACAGCGGCCCTTGTTATACCGATATTGCTCTTTTCGACGCATTTGACCGGTATTACCGGCAGAAAAAGCAGGGGGAGGCCTCTGTGCTTTGCATGCTGACCGGGGAAATTACGACGCCAGCCAAACAGCATTTGAAGGGCGTTGTGCCAAACTACGGAAACGCCAAGCTGATTTCCAGCAATGATAAATCCAATTTCACCTATCGAGGACGGTTTACCGATTCTGATGAGGTGGAAACGGTAGGATACGAAGCTTCCCAGAAGGCACATAATGCACTTCGCTGGCTGGTGGCGAATCAGGGCGTTTTCATGGGAGACCGCTGTTTTATCTGTTGGGAGCCTCAGCAGCTCAAAGTACCCAATCCTACGCAGGGATTGCTTGCTCAGCTCCTGCCGGGGAACCAGAACATTGCCGATCAGTTGAAACCCTCTGATTATCAGGAACAGCTTCGTAAAACGCTGAACGGCTGGAAGTCCACTTTACCTACGGGGGCTCAGGTGGTCATTGCTGCGTTGGATGCAGCTACCTCCGGGCGGCTAGCGGTCACCTATTACAACGAACTGCAAGCGTCAGACTTTTTGGACCGGCTCTACGACTGGGATGCCCACTGCTGCTGGTTTGGTGGGGTCCGGGGAGAATACGGAGTACAATCCCCGTCGGTATGGCAGATTGTCCAATGTGCATATGGCACACAGAGAAAGGTCATAGGGAAGAATAAACAGGAAGCGGATGGTCTGAAAGTGGATGACCGGGTCATGAGCCAGCAGGTGCAGAGATTGACATTTTGCCGCATCGATTGCGCACGGATGCCGTCGGACCTGATGCGCCGCATCGTTCAGCGGTGTTCGGAACCTCAGTCCTATACATCGGAGGTGTGGGAGAAAATTCTGTTTTCCGCTTGCGCAGTGACACGAAAATATCGCTATGATCAGTATAAGGAGGAGTGGAGCATGGCGTTGGAGCCCGAAAAGAAAGACAGAAGTTACCAGTATGGACGAATGCTGGCTGTGCTGGAAAAGGCGGAGCGGGACACCTACGAGCAGGAGGAGAAGCGAGAACCGAATGCGATCCGCATGATGTCTGTGTTTACCAAGCGTCCTCAGTACGCTGCCAGCATTCTGGGGGAGCGGGTGAAAACCGCATATTATCCCAAACTGAAGCCTGCCATGCGGGTCTACTACGATAAGCTGCTTCAGGAGATTTTTGCGATGATTTCGGAATGTGGAGAAACCGGAAGACCGCTGGGAGAGACCTATCTGATGGGCTATTACCTCCAGCGCAAGGAGCTGTACGCCAAAAAAGAAGACGGAGGGAACAAAAAATGAGTGTTTTGCAGAATAAAATTGATTTTGTGGTATTGGTATCTGCCAGCATGGCCAACCCCAATGGAGATCCGCTGGACGGCAACCGTCCCCGCAGCGATTATAACGGGTTTGGAGAAATCACGGATGTGTGCATTAAGCGTAAGATCCGAAATCGGATGCAGGATGCGGGATATCGGATTTTCGTCCAGTCGGAAGATCGGTGCGATGACGGCTTTGCCAGCCTGAGCGACCGTGCCAAGGCGGTTATGGGAAAGATCAAGGAGCGGGAGGTCTATGCGTCGAAAGCCTGCGAAACATGGTTGGATGTGCGAACCTTTGGACAGGTGTTTGCATTTGACGGGAAAAAAGATGAGGGCGGTGTCTCGGTTGGCGTTCGCGGGCCGGTTTCCATTCATCAGGCAGTGAGCCTTTCCCCGGTGGAAGTCCGTTCCGTGCAGATCACGAAGAGCGTCAATGGTACAACGAAGGAAAAGCGATCCTCCGACACTATGGGCATGAAGCATTTTGTGCAGTTTGGTCTCTATGAGATCAAGGGCTCTATCAATGTGCAGCTGGCAGGAAAGACCGGCTTCACGGAGGAAGATGCAGAGGTGCTGAAGGAGTGCCTGAGAACGCTCTTTGTCAACGATGCCTCGGCGGCCCGGCCGGACGGATCTATGGAGGTTCTGAAGGTCTACTGGTGGAAGCATAACTGCCCAATCGGACAGTATCCTTCCGCCAAGGTGCATCGCTCGGTTCAGGTGACCCAGAAACATCCGGACAAGCCTGCTGTTTCTGTGGAAGATTATGAAATTGTTCGTCAGGAGCTGGATGGCTTGGCCTGCGAAGAATTAGACGGGATATAAGTATGGAGTACGGTGACGAGGAACTTCTCCAGCTCTCTGGAATCCAGCACTTTTCCTTCTGCCGCCGGCAGTGGGCGCTCATTCATCTGGAGCATCTCTGGCAGGAGAATTGGAGAACCACAGAAGGGAATTTGTTCCACCGCTGTGCGCATGATGCCGGGCGGCGAGAGCGTAGAGGCGATACTCTGATCATTCGGGGACTGCCTGTGGTTTCCCACACATTGGGGATTTCGGGACAGTGTGATGTGGTGGAATTTCACCGGGACCCGTCTGGAATTTCACTCAATGGTGAGAAAGACCTTTGGATTCCGTACCCGGTGGAGTATAAGCATGGCACGCCGAAGGAGAACCCGGCAGACCGCCTTCAGCTCTGTGCCCAAGCCATGTGTCTGGAAGAAATGCTGTGCTGTCCGGTGCCGGAGGGGGCACTGTTTTACGGAGCGAACCGCCGCAGAAGTGTAGTGCCTATGGAGAAAGAGCTGCAAAATGCAGTTCGAGAAATGCTGGAGGAGATGCATCGGATGTTCAAACGGGGACATACACCCAAAGTAAAACCCAGTAAGGCGTGCAATGCCTGCTCGCTGAAGGAACTTTGCCTGCCGGCATTGCTCAAAAGAGATACTTCGGCTCAATATTTGAAGCAGGCACTGGAGGAGACAGTATGAGACAGCTGTTGAATACGCTCTTTGTCACCTCAGAGGATATTTATCTATCGCTTGACGGTGAAAATGTGGTCGCAAATAAGAATCAGGAAGCTGTTGCCCGATATCCGCTTCATATTCTTTCCGGAATCATTTCCTTCTCTTATGCGGGGGCATCTCCTGCGTTGATGGGGGCTTGTGCCAAGCGAGGAATTTCCCTCTCGTTCTGTACACCTCGGGGACGGTTTCTTGCCCGAGTCAGTGGGGAGAACAACGGGAATGTGCTTTTGCGGCGAACGCAGTATCGAGTGGCGGATGACCTTCAGCAAAGCTGCCGAATCGCCCGGTCTATGATTTTCGGAAAGCTCTATAATGCCCGCTGGAGCATCCAGCGTACGCTTCGGGATCATGGATTACGGGTAGATGAACAGCAGTTAGCTGACGCTTCGGTACAGCTCAAGGAACTGTTGCCAAGAGTGCTGGCAGAGACGGATTTGGATTCCCTTCGAGGATTGGAGGGAACGGGAGCCACAGCCTACTTCCGGGTGTTCGATCAAATGATTCTGGGAGACGCTAATGTGTTTTCCTTCTGCGGACGCAATAGGCGTCCGCCGTTGGACCCGGTCAATGCCCTGCTGTCCTTTGCTTATAGTCTGCTCTCTTACGATTGTGCGGCTGCGTTGAATTCGGTTGGGTTGGACCCTTATGTGGGCTTTTTGCATCGGGATCGTCCGGGACGGAGCTCTCTGGCGTTGGATCTTATGGAGGAGCTTCGCCCCTGCCTGGCGGATCGGTTTGTACTGACACTGATCAACAATCGGGTGTTTCAGAAAACAGATTTTGAGTTTCAGGAAAGCGGAGCGGTGACCTTGACGGAGGATAGCCGGCGTGAGTTCCTTTCCCGATGGCAGAATCGGAAGAAAGAGACTCTGACGCATCCGTATCTGGGCGAGAAGATTCCGTGGGGGTTGGTCCCCTATGTGCAGGCACTGCTGCTGGCAAGGTACCTACGGGAAGATTTGGAGGAATACCCTCCGTTCTTGTGGAAGTGATAGAATATGATGGTGCTGATCACTTATGATGTGAATACAGAAGATGCTGCGGGCAGGGGACGCCTGCGTCGAATTGCGAAGCAGTGTGTCAATTATGGCCAGCGTGTTCAGAATTCTGTGTTTGAATGTAAGTTGGACCCGGCGCAGTATCGGATGCTGGAGGCCAAGCTGCTTGAGATCATGGATCCCCAAAAAGACAGCCTGCGATTTTATGAACTGGGTTCCGGCTATGAAAAAAAGATTCGGCATTATGGGAGCAAGAACTCCTATATGCCAGAAGATGTCCTGATGATATGAAGGGTGAGATCAAGTGCGAAGCCAAAGCGGACATGAATTTCTGGATTGGTTCGCACTACCGGACAGTAGCATTCAGTATCATTTTGTGCAGAAATTCAGAAATAATAGGATGTAGTTTTTACTGACAGCAGCATAATTTGAAAAAATTTGATGTATCTGCTGAAATTTGCAAATATTTTTGTGTATATTTGCTGTCGCTCCCCGCAAGGGGAGCGTGGATTGAAATCCCATGTCATTCAGACCAATTTTTATGGCCAGAATGTCGCTCCCCGCAAGGGGAGCGTGGATTGAAATGGACCGATACGCTATCAAACCAGAGGGTAGAGTGTCGCTCCCCGCAAGGGGAGCGTGGATTGAAATCCACCTATTATTTACACTATCCGGGCTTCGGTATTGGTCGCTCCCCGCAAGGGGAGCGTGGATTGAAATGGTCGGTATTTCGGTGAGAACCGAGGATGAGCAGGTCGCTCCCCGCACGGGGAGCGTGGATTGAAATTGATAGTTGAGAGAGTGAGAGGTTTCCCGGTGCACACACAAAATATGCGGAAAGCGGCGTTCCAAAGAGAAGAAATTTGTTAAAATTCATAATAATATAGAAAT
>JAHHSJ010000048.1 GCA_020025295.1 Oscillospiraceae bacterium
TGGTAGACGTAGTGGACTCAAAATCCACCGCCAGCGATGGCGTACCGGTTCGAGTCCGGTCACCGGTACCAAAAAGAAAGAAACCGAAACGCAGCTGCGTTTCGGTTTCTTTCTTTTTCTCACAAAAACGCTCCCTTTTTCGGAAAAGGGAGCGTTTTTTCAACTAATTTAGAGCGAGTCCCGAGAATAACGGGCAAAGCCGTCACCCAGCACCTGATGGCTCTCCTGCAGGATGATAAAGGCATTGGGGTCAATCGTGACCACCAGTTCCTTCAGATCTGCCACCTGCTGGCGCTTGATGGCCGTCAAAATTACCTTGGTATCTTTACCGCTGTAAGAGCCCTGACCGTAAAGAAAGGTCACGCCCCGGTACAGCTTGGTTCCGATGACTTCCGCCACCTCGTCATACTTGGAAGTGATAATCAAAGCTACCTTGGAGTAGTCAAAGTGATAGACCACAGCGTCTACCAGCTGGGAGCAGCAGAACAAGGTGATGCCGCAATAGAGCAGGGTATTCACATTGTGGAAGGTCACGGCAGTCAGCAGAATGACAACGCCATCAAAGGCCATAAAAATCTTACCCAGCGGCACATGGCGGAAGCGCTGCTTCAGCAGCCGTACGACAATATCCGCTCCACCGGTCGAAGCGCCGGACAAAAACACCAATCCGCTGCCTACGCCGCAGAACAATCCACCGTACAGTGCGCCCAGCATCGGGTCCGTCTGCACACCGGGCAGAATGGTAAACAGCTCCACAAAGGCGGACAGTGCCACCGAACCGATCAGTGAGCCCACAAAGAATCTACGGCCCAGTTGCTTCCATCCCACCAAAAACAAAGGGATATTTGCAACCAGCGTCAGAAAACCTACGCTGCCATGTCCTATTACTTCCACCACGATCATCGCCAGACCACTCAGTCCACCGGCATTCAAATCGTTTGGTATCAAGAACAAATCAAAGCCCAGAGCAAAAATTGCACAGCCACCCACAATTTCAGCAAGCCAAAGCAAAATTTTCCACTGTCTTTTCATGCAACCATCCCTTTCATCCCAGGCACAGGCGACCGGTTTTCACAAAAAGCCGCCTGTCACCGTCAAAATTCACATTTGCTCATTGTATCACAACTCTTCTTTCTCAACAAGCAAATTCTTACATTCTTTCCCATTTTTTGTAGAAAATCGACTCCAAACATGGCCGATCACCAACCCCACTACACCGGGCACAAAGGTCAGCAGCAGGAAAATCGGCTCCCATGCGTTAAACACCGCAATCGGCAGCATCCAGGACAGGAGCGAATAAAGCATCGGGGCAAGCCATTTTCGCTTTCCCTTGCCGTAACCCACATAAACGCAGCTGACGAGAGCAAACAACGGCTGGACCACATAAAAGGCCAGCAAAGCGTACCCCATGACATCCGTTGGTTCGATAAAAAAGTTCCAGATGTAAAAGCCAACCCAAAGTACGGCAAAGATCGGCAAGGTACAGACAAACGGATAGGATTCTCCCAAGCGTTGTTTCAGTTTCATGTAGCTTCCTCCTTTTTTATCCGGCCAGACGCTTCAGCAGCTGAATCACCGGCAGATGCTGTGGGCAAACGCCTTCGCACTGTCCACACGCCACACAGGTGTCCGCCAAGTCCTCATCCACCCAGCGTCCTTCGTTTTTCGCCTTGAACAAATCCGGTATGGGAATCTGCATGGGACAGCCGTCCACGCAGTAGCGGCAATCGGTACAGGGAATTCGCTCTGCCGTTCGGATGATGTCCTTTACCTGCTCCAAAGCGGCGAGTTCCGTCTCATTCAGCGGGACAAACGCATCCATCGTGCGGAGGTTATCCTCCATCTGCGCCCGATCGCTCATGCCGCTGAGCACCATCGCCACGCCCTCAAGGGATGCGGCAAAACGGATGGCATAGCTGGCATCACTGGCATCGCCAAACTGTTTCAACAATGCCGAACCCTCCGGCGGCAGCACAGCCAGCGTTCCGCCTTTTACCGGCTCCATCACCAGCACCGGCTTTCCGAATTTACGGCACACCTCATAACAGCCCCGGCTCTGTACATTCGGGTTGTCCCAGTCCAGATAGTTCATCTGGATCTGAACCATCTCGACCTCCGGCCAAGCGGTCAGGATTTCCTCCAGCATCTCCGGGGTATCGTGAAAAGAAATGCCGATATGGCGGATTTTTCCTTCTTCCTTGAGCTGCTTCACCACAGAAAAGGCATTGCAGCGCAGGGCCTTATCAAACCACTTTCGGTTCATAGAGTGCATCAGGTATCCGTCAAAATAGGTCACACCGCAATCTTCCAGCTGGGACTGGAAGAAAGGACGAATGTCCTCCTCCCGATCGTAGAGCGGCCCGGTCAGCTTATACACAAGAAAAAAGGACTCCCGGGGATACCGCTCCACCAAAGCGGTCCGGATGGCCCGCTCACTCTGGCCGGAAAGGTAAATACGGGCCGTGTCAAAGTAGCAGAAGCCGGCCTCCATGTACCGATCCACCATGTTTTGGAACTGCTCCAGATCCACTTCTCCGTCCTTGCCGCCAATCATTGGCAGACGCATACATCCAAACCCCAGTCTTTTCATCACTGTCCGCTCACCGCCCTTATATCAATCTATGTAAAGTAAAATCGGTTTGCACTGTTTTCCAAGGAACAAATCCTATCCCAGAATCTATTATACCTGTTTTTTCTCTTTTTTCAATTGTCTGCTCCCCTGCTTCGACTTCTTTTTTGCAAAGCAGAAAACGCCCATGCTCAGACTTTGAGCATGGGCGTTTTGCGTTCTGTATTTACTCGGCTGCCGCCAGCAGCTGACGGGTATACGGGTGTTGCGGATGGGCAAACAGCTCATCCACCGTGTTTTGCTCCACGATCACGCCGCCCTTCATCACCAGCACCCGATGGCACAGCTGATAGACCACATTCAGATCATGACTGATAAAGAGATAGCTGAGCTGGAAATCCTTTTGCAGCTGCACCAGAAGCTGCAAAATCTGTGCCTGAATCGTCACATCCAGCGCACTCACCGGCTCATCGGCAATCACCAGACCCGGCCGGGTGATGACGGCGCAGGCGATGCTCACCCGCTGCCGCTGTCCGCCGGACAACTCATGTGGCTTTCGCCCGGCGTACTCAGCTCCCAGGCCGATGCGGTCCAGCATATCCAGCACCGCCGCTTTCCGCTGCTGGGCATTCAATTTTCCCTGCATCCGAAGGGGCTCTTCCAAAATCCAGCCGATGGTATGGGCCGGATTCAGGCTGCTGTACGGGTCCTGAAACACCATCTGAGGCCGCTCCGTATGGTGGATGATCTCTCCCTGATAGTCCCGGAGCAGACCAAGCAGGGTACGGCACAGGGTAGTCTTGCCGCAGCCGGACTCACCGACCAAGCCCAGAATTTCACCCCGGTCAATGTGAAAGCTCACATCGTGCAGCACCTGACGGTGCTGCTGTTTCCGGCGAAACAGCGGCTGGTCATCGGTGTAATAGGCGTTCAAGCCACGCACTTCCAAAATCGGTTCCAACGGCTCCCCTCCCCTTAAATCAGCTTATGTTCTCTGGTGGGAATGGCAGCAATCAGCTGCCGGGTATAATCATGCTGCGGATGATGGAAGATTTCTTCCACCGCTCCCTCTTCCACAAGGCGTCCCCGCTGCATCACTGCCACACGGCTGCACAGCTTCCGCACCACCTGAAGGTTATGGCTGATGAACAAAATCGCCATACCGTTCTCCCGATTCAGCTTTTTCAGCAACTCCAGAATCTGCGCCTGAATGGTGACATCCAGTGCTGTGGTAGGCTCGTCCGCCAGCAGCAGCTTGGGTCGGCTGATGATGGCGGCAGCAATCATCACACGCTGAAGCATACCGCCGGACAGCTGATGAGGGTATTTTTCATAGACTGCCGCCGGGTCGGGAAGCTCCGCTTCTGCAAGAGCCTCCAAGGCACGCTGTTTGCGCTCTTTCGCCGTCAGTTTTGTATGGATACGCAGGCTTTCCTCCACCTGAGGGCCAATTTTCATCAAGGGGTCCAGACTGGTCATCGGCTCCTGAAACACCACTGAGATGTCCTTTCCCCGAATCTCCCGCAGCTCCCGCTCCGAACACTGGAGGACTTCTTTCCCGTCCAGCGTGATGCTGCCGCTGACCGCTGCGCTGCGGTAGGGCAGCAGACCGCTGACACACATAGCCGTTACGGTCTTACCGCTGCCGGATTCTCCCACCAGACCCAGAATTTCACCCGGGGCAATGGAAAAGGACACACCATCCACCGCCATCCGCTCTTTGGCGGCCCGGTGGAAGTGGACCCGAAGGTCCTGCACTTCTAACATAGACATCGCCCTCCCCCTCTCACTGCCGGCGGCTGGTCTGCTGCAAGCCTTCGCTGAGCAGGCTGAAGCCCAGAATCAAAACGACAATGGCGCCGCCCACGCTCAGTGCATACCAAGGGGCGCTGTTGAGATAGGTCTGGCTCTCGCTCAGCATGGAACCGAGGCTGGCCTGAGGCGGCTGGATTCCGATGCCCAAGAAGCTCATGCTGGCTTCGCTCAGCACCGCATTATTAAATCCGATGGTCACCGCAGGAAGCAGCACCGGCAGCGTGTTGGGCAGGATATGTCGGAACATGATACGAAAATCGCCGACTCCCATCAACTTGGCGCTTTTGATGTAGTTCAGGTTACGGCACCGGGCAAACTCCCCTCGGACAATACGAGCAAAGCTGGGGATGAACAGCACGCCCAGAGCCAAAATAATGTTATAGGTACCGCCGCCCACCACGCTGATGATGACCAGCGCCAGCAGAATGGCCGGAAATGCTGTGATGGAGTCACAGATGCGGGTCAGGATCAAATCCGGAATACCGCCGTAGTAGCCACACAAACTGCCGATGAGGATTCCGAACACGCAGCCGATCACCACCACGCAGACGGCAATCAAAAAGCTGGTTCCAGCTCCCTCCAGAATACGACTGAAAATGTCCCGTCCAAACTGATCCGTACCCAGCAGATGGGCAAGGCCGGGGCGCTGGCACTTGGCAGAAGCATCCATGGCAGTGGTGGAATAGGGTGTCCAGACGAAGCCCAGCAAAATGAGAGCCACCATCAGTCCGGAGATGGCTCCGCCGATATAGAAAAATGGATTTCTCTTTTGTTTCATCACATTTTCCCTCTCTCAGCGCATCCGAATCCGGGGGTCCACCAGCTGATACAGCAGGTCGGCCACAAAGTTGACGAGCACGATCCATGCCGCCATAATCACCACGATGGCCTGCACCACCGGGAAATCCCGGTTGCCGATGCTGGCCAGCAGCAGCCGCCCCACGCCGGGGATGGTAAACACCTGTTCAATGACGATGGTACCGGTCATGATTTCCGCCGCAGATACGGCGAGGAAGGCAATCGTGGGCACCAGAGCATTCCGAAGCACATGACGGCGCATCATCAGGCCGCGAGATGCGCCTCTGCTCCAGGAGGTGCGGACATAATCCTGTCCCGACTCCGCCAGAATCGCACCCCGGAGCATTTTCACCGTCATGGCAATGCGGGGAATGGCAATCGATAAGGCTGGGAACACCAGATAGCCCAAACAGCCGCTCCAGCTTTCCGTATAGGACACGAAATTGCCCGGAACAAACAGCTTGAAGGTGAGTCCAAAGACAAAGCAGGCCAAAATGCCCACAAAGAACGCAGGGACGCTCATAATGATCTGATCCACCGCCGTAATGACCTGCTCCAGCCAGCGGCTGCGGACACTGCCGGCCAGCACACCCAGCGGCAGTGAAATCACCACAGTAAATGCAAAGGACAGCACCGTCAGCAGCGCCGTAATGGGCAGCTTATCGGCGAGCATCTCGCTCACCGGCAGATGGTAGCTGTAACTCATACCGAAGTTTCCCTGCAAAAAGGCGGTCAGCCAGTTCCAGTACCGCACAAAAAACGGAAGATCCAATCCAAGCTCGGACCGAAGCGCCGCAATTGCCTCCGGCGTTGCTTCGGTGCCCAGCATCTTCGTGGTGGGATCTCCCGGAATAATCTGAAACGCAAGGAAGGCAAGAAATGATACGATGAACAATGTAATAATGAGAGTGGCCAGCTTTTTCGCTATGGTTTTCACACTTCTCGCCTTCCTTTCTGTTAATTTCGGTTCTTACTCCGCCCCTTAGTGCAGCGTGGACAGGTCCATCACATACATGGGGTAGAACTGATAACCCTCCAGGGCCGGATTGATGGCCACAAAATCCGCCAGATCCTGCAGGTACACATTGGCTGCCGTATCGCTGAGGATGCGCAGGCACTGCTTATAAAGCTCAGTGCGCTCCTCGTCATCGGCGGCACTCTGTGCAGCGGCATAGGTCTGGTCGTACTCGGGGTTATTGTAATTGATGAGGTTCTTGCTGCTGTCGCTCACCCAACGGGACAGCAGAGCCGTGGGGCTGAGGATACTGGCATCAAAGCCCACCACCGTGGCTTCAAACTCACGGTTGCCGTAGACTTCGGTGAGCCAGGTGTTCCAGTCGATCTGCTCGATCTTGGCATTGATGCCGGCGGCAGAAAGCTGCTCAGCCAGCACCACAGCGGTATCCACATGGGGCTGGTAGTTGCTGGGCACCTTGATGGTGAAGCTGATGCCGTCGGGATAGCCGGCTTCTGCCAGCAGCTGCTTGGCACGCTCCGCATCGTGGGGATAGGCGTCCGCCAGATCGGCTTCAAAGTACTTGGAGAAGCTGGGATACATGGAAGAACCCAGCTTGGTGCCGTGACCGTCGGCGGTGAGCGCCATCATGGCGTCCTTATCCACTGCATAGCACAGCGCCTGCCGCACCTTTTCATTGGCAAAGGGAGCAAAGTTCTGATTGAGGTACATACCCTGCACCAGATTCATGGTACCCTCCAGCACCTGATAGCCATTGGTCAGATTGTTGACCTGATCGACGGTCAGGTGGCCCACCAGATCCAACGCACCGCTGTTGAGGGCAGTAAAGAGGGCATTGGAGTCCTCATAGATCTTGAAAGTCACCTTTTCCAATGCCGGCACAGTGCCGTAATAATCTGCGTTCTGTTCCAGAACGAAGTTCTGCTGCACACTGCGGGACACAAAGCGGAACGGACCGGTTCCCACGGGAGCGGTGGCCTGATCTCCATAGCCCTCAGGCAGAATGAAAACGCTGGCGATCACGCTCAGGAAATCGCTGTTGGGTTCCTTCAGCCGGAAGGTAATGGTATTGCCCTCCACAGTACGCTCCTGGACAGACGAAAGCGCCTCTACCACATGCTTATACACGGAGGTAGCGGCGCAGGTATCAAAGGAATAGAGCACATCGTCCATCGTGCAGGGTTCCCCATTGTGGAACACCACACCATCACGAAGTGTAAAGGCATAGGTCAGCCCATCCTCGGAAACCTCCACATCGGAAGCCACTGCTTCCACAAAGTTTCCGTCAGCGTCGGGTTTGACTAAGCCCTCAAAGACATTAAACATGACCTCTCTAGTTCCTGCGTCCGATGATTGAAACGGGTCAAGACTATCATCCAGGTCTTGGGCAATGCCCACGAAGATTTCTTTCTTCGCAGTCGTTGCCACATCAGAAGATGAAGTTTCGTCGCTGGAAGTGCCGGGCTTGGTCGTTGCTCCTCCGCATCCGCTGAGTGAACACGCCAGCATGGTCACCGCCAGGAAAACTGCAAGAATTCGTTTCATTGCTGTTCATTCTCCTTCCATTCATGGTAATGAATGTTACAACTAAATAACTTCTTCTCCCATTATTAAATTGTCAGTTCTATTATAATTCATCTGGAAAAAATAGCAAGTGCCATTCTTCCGGAATAAACTCCTTTTCATCCCCGTACTTCTCGCAAATTTAACAAACATTTTACGCTTTTTACCGTTGATTGCCGTCTGCGTATCCTGTATAATGTATCTTGTTTTAATCTACCTGTCTGCCAAAGAGGATGTACCTCAGCAGACCAACAAACTATAATTGTATAAGGAGAGAATCTCACCCCATGAATGACGATACTATATCATCGATCATCCTAATCGTATTCCTGCTCGTTTGCTCCGCCTATTTTTCCGCCACGGAAACGGCCTTTTCTTCTCTGAACCGCACCCGGTTGAAGACCATGGCCGAAAAGGGCAACAAGCGTGCACAACAGACGCTGGAGCTTGCTGACAAGTACGATCAGCTTCTCAGCTCCATTCTGGTGGGCAACAATGTGGTCAACATTGCCATGTCCTCCGTCGCCACCCTGATCTTTGTGGCCGCTTTCCCCAAGTACGGCGCTTCCCTTTCCACTCTGGTCATCACCATCGTTGTGCTGATCTTCGGCGAAATCTCCCCGAAGAGTCTGGCAAAGGAAAACCCCGAAAAGCTGGCCATGCTGTCCACCCCTTTGCTGCGTATCATCATTTTGATCCTCACCCCCATCAACTTTCTCTTCTCCCAGTGGAAGCGCCTGCTGAACAAGCTCTTTAAGGCCGACACGGACCGGAGAATGACGCAGGATGAGCTGCTGATGCTGGTGGATGAGGTGTCCCACGATGGCAGCATTGATGCGGAAGAAGGCGATCTGCTCCGCAGCGCCATCGAATTTACCGATCTGGATGCAGAGGACATTCTCACCCACCGTGTGGATTTGGATGCCGTCTCCGTCAACGCTACCAAAGAGGAAGTGGCCCGCGTCTTCTGTGAGACTCGTTTCTCCCGTCTGCCTGTGTATGACGGCACCATCGACAACATCGTCGGCGTGCTGCATCAGAAGGACTTTTATACCGGAAGCGGCATCAGTGACCTGCCTCTGACGGAACTTATGAAGGAACCGGTGTATGTTCCCGAATCCGTCAAAATCAGCGATCTGCTGCGGGTTCTGCAAAAACACAAATCCCACATTGCCGTCGTCAGCGATGAGTACGGCGGAACCGTCGGCATCGTCACCATGGAGGACATCCTGGAGGAGCTGGTCGGCGACATTTGGGATGAACACGACGAGGTCATCGAAACGTTCCACAAACTGGGGGAAAACTCCTACTCCGTGCTCTGCTCGGAAAATCTGGATGAGCTGGAACGGTTCTTCGATTTGGATTTGAATTCTGACTGCACCTCCATCAGCGGCTGGGTGCTGGAACAGCTGCGCCGCATCCCTGAGGTGGGCGACAGCTTCGACTACGGCCCCCTGCACATCACCGTCACCTCCACCGATTCCCACCGTGTGATGGAAATTCAGGTGGACCGCATGGAGCCGGTCTCAGAAAATCAAGCAAAATCCAACTAATTTTTCTCTTTAACACTTTGCTTTATGAGTCGTTTTATGGCATAATAAAGCTATGTCCGGGCTGTCCCCAGTGGACAGCCCGATTTTTTTATGGAGGCGTTGCACATGATTAGTAAGGATATTCGTTACATCGGCGTCAACGACCATGACCTTGATCTTTTTGAAGGACAGTATCCCGTTCCCAACGGTATGTCCTACAATTCCTATTTGATCCTGGATGAAAAGATTGCTGTTATGGACACGGTGGACGCCAGCAAGGGCAAAGAGTTTATGGCCAATCTGGAGCGTGAGCTGGGTGGCCGGACCCCCGACTATCTGGTGGTCCACCATATGGAGCCGGACCATGCCGCCAACATTCAGGCTCTGGTTGAGCGGTATCCTGAGGTGCGTATCGTCGCCTCTGCCAAGGCGCTGCAGATGATGCCCCTGTACTTCGATTTGGATTTGAGTCAGGCCATCCCCGTCAAGGAGGGCGATGTGCTGAATTTGGGTCACCACAAGCTGTCCTTCGTGATGGCTCCCATGGTCCACTGGCCCGAGGTTATGTTCAGCTATGAGAGCACCGAAAAGGTTCTCTTCAGTGCAGACGGCTTTGGCAAGTTCGGCGCTTTGGATGTGGACGGTCCCTGGGACTGTGAAGCACGCCGCTACTACTTCAACATCGTCGGCAAGTACGGCCCTCAGGTGCAGGCTGTGCTGAAGAAGGCTGCCGGTCTGGACATTGAAACCATCTGCCCCCTGCATGGTCCCATCCTGAAGGAGGATCTGGGCCACTACATCGGTCTGTATGATATTTGGAGCCGCTATGCTGTGGAATCCGAGGGCGTCTTTATCGCCTACGCTTCCATTCACGGCAACACCGCCGAGACCGCCCACAAGATCAAGGAGCTACTGGAGGCAAAGAACTGCCCCCATGTGGCAATTGCAGATTTGACCCGCTGTGATCTGTCTGAGGCTCTGGAGGACGCCTTCCGTTACGGCAAGGTGATTCTGTGCGCCTCCAGCTACAACGCAAGCGTGGTGCCTGTGATGGAGGACCTCCTCCACCACCTGCAGGGCAAGAACTACCAGAACCGCACCGTTGCTCTGGTGGAAAATGGTTCTTGGGCGCCCTCTGCTATCCGCACCATGACCGCTCTTCTGGAGCCCATGAAGAATATCACGGTGCTGCCGGAAACGGTCACTATCCGTGGCAAGCGGAAGGACAGCGATCTTCCCGCATTGGAAGCACTGGTGGATGCCGTTCTGAAGGCAGAATAAACCGAAAACCCCTCTGACGCTATCTCTGCGTCAGAGGGGTTTCTATCCATACAAAAACCGGTGCGGTCAGCTTGACCGCACCGGTTTGGTGTTTCTTCGATTCGATCAGCCTGCGGCCTTGACGCGGATGACGACTTCCACCTTTTCCATGCCGGAAGTCACAGTCATCTTGGTCTTACCGGGAGACACGCCCTTCACGGTGCAGACATTGCCTTCCGCGCTCAGGGTTGCGATGGAAGAATCCGCAATTTCAAAGCTGTAATTCTCACCGTCGCCGCCGGCAGCCTTCAAAGGAATGCTCTCGTCCTGCTTCAGGGTGAAGTCATCGCTCTCCCAATCGTAGCAGCTCAGGACAATGGTGCCCTCGCCGGGCGCAGCCGTAGTTGCCTCAGCGCAGGTGATGGCGCACTCTGCAGTCACACCGGCAGCCGCTGCCGTAATGGTGCAGGAACCCTCGCCCACCGTGGAAACATTGCCGTTGGCATCCACCGTAGCCACATTGGGGTCGCTGGTGGACCAGATCACCTGTCCCACCCAGTTCTCAGGGTTCAGCGTGGCGGTCAGCTTGGCGGAAGCGCCGGGAGTCAGGCTCAGTTCCATCTGGTCCAGAGTCACACCATCAGGGGGAACGGGTGCGTTGGCATTGTCTGCGGGGCTATCAGGCGTCTGATCCTCCTCCACACTGGTGATGGAAGAATCCGGCAGGGTATTGTCCTTCATGCCCGTCAGCATGGAGCGAACAAAGAAGGCAATGATTACCACGGCTGCCACGATCAGCAGCACGGACAGCACGATGCCGACCACCGCAAGGGGACTTCTGGCTCCGCCGTAGCCGCCGCCGCGGGTATTGGTATGCACACGGTCACCGGCACGAGTCTTCTTGCCGGAACCACGGTTCACCTTCTTGCCGTTGGGGGCCGTATTGCAGAAGGGGCAGACACGATAGGTCGCCGCATAATCTTCTCCGCAAAATTCACAATGAATCAGCTCAGGCTGATTATCGCTGTAATATTCATCCATTTCAGATGTCTCCTCTCATTGGGTATACATAAGAACATCAATTGTATCTTATATAATACCGAATTCTTCTCTTCTCGTCAACAGGGAATCGGTAAACAAATCCTGCTTTCCTTCCCCCGCTTCTCCTTGACCCCGGTGTGCGCCTCCTTTATAATAGGTGTTACATTCTTACAGTGCCGGTCTTGTCCGGACGGGAGGTTGTCATGAGCAAAGAGAAAATCACCACTGAGCTGGTGGGCAAGAAATATCAGGCCGGAATCCGGGCCTACGGAAAGCTGCTGGGTGACCCTACCCTGCGGCTGAACTTTATGCAGGAGGCAGACGCCTTTTTCCGCCGCTGCGCTCTGTGTGTCTGGCAGCACGGCGGTCCGGTGACGCAGCGGCATGTGGACGCCTACAACGCCATCTGCTCCGGAGACAATCAGGCCCCTTCCATTCTCTTCTTTGAACTGGCTGCCGCCGTTTCCGCTGCCCCGGAATTTACGCCTCCCGGCTTCTTTCACGAGTTGGTGCGTCGGGATCAGGTGACCGGACGGAACTGTGCCGCAAAATTCACCGAGCTTTGCTCCATCCTGCTGCTGCTCTTCGCCGCCGTCGACGATCAGGTGGACGAGTCGGAGGCCGCCTATGTGGATCTCTGCACTCAGGTGCTGAACGCTCAGATTGGCAGAAATGCCCCTCCCCTGCGTCCCATTGAGCCTACGGTTTCTTCCGAGCAGCCCACCACCGTTCAGGCAGAGGCTGCCACAGAAGCAGAAGCCGCGCAAGAGGAAGAAGTGGAGCCTGCCGAGCCGGTGGAAGACCTGCTGGCAAAGCTGGATGAGCTGTGCGGTCTGGACGAAATCAAGAAGGAAGTGCGCAGCCTCATCAATTTGGTCAAGGTACGCAAGCTCCGGGAAGAGCACGGCCTGTCCGTTCCTCCCATGAGCCTGCATCTGGTCTTTTTGGGCAACCCCGGCACCGGTAAAACCACCGTGGCCCGTCTGCTTGCCAAGCTGTACCATTCCATCGGCGTACTGAGCAAGGGACAGCTGGTAGAAACGGACCGCTCCGGTCTGGTGGCCGGCTATGTGGGCCAGACAGCGCTCAAAACGCAGGAAGTGGTCAGCAAAGCCATTGGCGGCGTCCTCTTTATCGACGAAGCCTACGCTCTCACCAACAAAGAGGGCGGTACCGACTTCGGTCAGGAGGCCGTGGAGGTGCTGCTGAAAAACATGGAGGATCACCGGGACGACCTCATTGTGATTGTGGCCGGTTACACCAATCTCATGCAGCAGTTTATCCACTCCAATCCCGGTCTGGAATCCCGCTTCAACAAGTACTTCTACTTTGAGGATTACAACGCCCAGCAGCTGATGACCATTCTGGAGTCCATGTGCAAGAAGAACTGCTATCAGCTGGGCGAGGACACCAAGGAAAAAGCGTTCAAAATGCTCTCCGAAGCCTACGAAAACCGGGACGCCAACTTCGGCAACGCCCGAGATGTGCGCAACCTCTTTGAAAAGCTGGTGGCTCGCCAGTCCGACCGCATTGCCGGCACAGAAAATCCCAGCACCGAGGATCTGATGCTGCTGACCGGTGCGGATTTTGATGCAGTGATGGCAGAAGAAGAGCCGGACGAGGCCGAAACCTGACCGAATACCCCCAATAACCTACAAAAGCCGAACGCAGGACCTTCCTGTGTTCGGCTTTTTCGTTTTAGTCGGCAGACTCCTCCACCTTGATGCAGCGATTGGTCAGCGCCGAGGCGGTTTGGGTCAGAGACTCGATATTCTCTTTACAGCCACTCATCAGCCAGCGCCGGAAGATGGCGTAAAAGCCATAGGTCAGAAACACCAGAATGTTTTCCTGCTCATCCGAAGTCAGGTGGACATAGTAGGTGCTCTGCTGACTCAGCTTGCTCCAAAACAGGTCTTGAATCCGCTGATCCAGCTGGCTCCAGAATGCTTCTCTGGTATTCTCGATCACAAAGGCACGCAGCAGAATCTGATGCTTCTGAATCAAGTCCAAAATCATATGCATCACTTGGTCCTGCGGCATCGGCTGCTCCTTGACCACCCGGCACAGATCATCCACCTCCTGCAAACATTCCACAAACAGCTCATCTTGCAGGTCGATCAGGTCATCGTAGTGCTGATAAAAGGTGGAACGGTTGATGTCCGCTGCACGGCACAATGCAGCCACAGAAATTTTATCCAAAGGCATCTGGGAAACCAGCGTCAGATAGGCTTTTTGCAGCTGATCACAGGTTCGGCAGACGCGTTTATCCTTATTAAAAGGGGCAGCTCTCATATGATTCTCCATTTCGTTAAAAAATAAACAACACTTTTTGGAAATCCGTCGGATAGCCAACAGTTCAAGGAAAGTTGTTGTTCGGTTTGAAGAAAAGGTTGTTTATAATATAACAAGTGAGTGGCCGGTTTGCAACTGCTGCAAGAAAACTACACCGGCCAAATGGAAGATTTCGTCTCAGAACGACGAGGAATTAAAGGAGGTTTTTCCATGAAGAACTATATGGATCTGACCGGCCGTGTTGCCATTGTCACCGGTGCATCTTCCGGTCTGGGCTATGCTTACAGCAAGGCTCTGGCTGAGAACGGCGCCAAGGTTGCCGCTTTTGCAAGACGTCTGGATCGTCTGGAGCAGCTGAAGCAGGAGATCGAGGCCGCCGGCGGCGTCTGCCTGCCCGTGCAGTGCGATGTCACCAAGGAAGACAATGTCGTTAACGGCGTTCAGAAGGTGATCGACACCTTCGGCAAGATCGACATTCTGGTCAACAATGCCGGTGCCATCGAAGTGTGCCCCACTGTTGATCTGCCTCTGGAAAAGTGGAAGAAGGTCGTGGACATCAGCCTGACCGGTTACTTCCTGATGGCCCGTGAGGTCGGCAAGAACATGATTGCCAACAAGTACGGCAAGATCATCAACACCGCTTCCATGTACGGCGAGATCGCTTCTCACCACAACCCCATTCTGGTCTACAACGCCACCAAGGGCGCTGTCCCCAACTTCACCCGCGGTCTGGCTCAGGAGTGGGCTGAGTACAACATCACCGTCAACGCCATCGGCCCCGGTATGTTCCCCTCTGAGATGATGGTGATTGAGGACGCCACCCGTGATTTCCTGAAGGCCCGTGCCCCCATCGGTCGTCCCGGCCGAGTGGAAGAGCTGTGCGGTCAGCTGCTGCTGTTCGCCTCCGACGCTTCCTCCTACACCACCGGTCAGACCATCTACATTGACGGCGGCATCACCAGCGTGTAATTCTCTTTTACAAATAGCCTCTCCAACAACGAAACAGAAACACCCCAAGCATTCTTTGCTTGGGGTGTTTCCCATTTTCATACATACATAAAAAAGTCCGCCGTCCTGTGGGCCTGGACGGCGGACAAAGATTCAATCCGTTATTTTATTTGCAGAGCTTCTTGAACTCGTCAGCCACAAACTGAACCTTGGGGCCAATGACAACCTGAACGCTGTACTTACCGGGACGGATAACGCCAGCGCAGCCGGAGCTCTTGATCTTCTTCTCGTCCACAGCGTAGCGATCCTTGACCTCCAAACGCAGACGAGTGATGCAGTTGTCGATGGATGCGATGTTATCCTTGCCGCCCAAGCCTTCCAGAATGATGGCAGCCATGGTGGTGTAGTCATCGTTCTTCAGCTCGATGCTCATTTCAGCCTCCTGATCATCCTCACGGCCGGGGGTCTTGAGGTTGAACTTCTTGATGGCGAACAGGAACACCAGATAGAACACGACAAAGGCAGCCAGACCCAGAGGAATCAGCAGCCAGCTCTTGCGTGCTGCGGGCAGGAAAGAGGAGAAGATAGCGTCAGTCAGACCTGCGGAGAAGCAGAAGCCGCCGCGATAGCCCAGAGCAACGGTAACGGCAGCGAAGACGCCGTACAGCAGAGCGTAAACAACATACAGGGGGAAAGCCAGGAACATGAATGCGAACTCGAAGGGCTCGGTGACGCCGCAGAGCAGAGCGCAGACAGCGGCGGAACCAACGATACCGATGGTAGCCTTGCGCTTCTTGGTCTTAGCGGTCTGGA